>DAOOGN010000006.1:59717-74730 GCA_035415725.1 Anaerolineae bacterium
CCGGGCTGCGAAGGCCGAGGGCTAAAGCCCACGGCTCAACATACAAAGCCCCCCCCAGGGGGGCTGCGCTGCCCAGCCCGCCGGGCTGCGTGGCTTTAGCCTCGGCTGAGCTCAGGTAGACAAAACTTTAAAGTTGCATAAAATTATAAGTAAGGGGTGTAGCTATAGCAATTCCATCAGCATAACTGGCGCGGTAAAATTTATTTCATTTAGCCACAACACGGAGGAGGAATCAAGCATGAAAACCAAAATTTTGTCGTTGGCGCACGTTGCGGTGCTTACCTTGTTGTTCGCCCTCGTCTTCGGCCTGGCGCTGGCCTGGTCTGGCCCCCAAAACATAGTCGCGCAAGAGCCGGCACCCAAACAGGAAGGCATCGCTTATGTGTCGTGGTGGTTCGACCAATATGAATCCACCGCTTCCGATGAATCCCTGAGCAAGTTGGCCGACACCGGGGCAGGGTGGATCAGCGTCCTGGCGACATGGTATCAGAATACAGTCACCTCCACGGAGATTTACTCCGACGCGAATAAGACCCCCACCGATGTCGGTGTCATCCACGCCATCACAACGGCGCATGATCTGGGTTTGAAAGTGATGCTCAAACCGCATCTCGACCTGTCCGCCGACTCTACGCATTGGCGCGGTCAGATTGGCGAAGAATTCACCACCGCCGCCCAGTGGGACGCGTGGTTTGCTAGCTATCAGGCCTTCATCAACCACTACGCGCAGATTGCGACAGATTACGATGTCGAGCAGTTCTGCATCGGCACGGAATTGGATGGCACAGCGGTTGAAGAACTGCGCTGGCGCGAATTGATCACCGGCACAGGTGGCATTCAGAGCGTCTACGAAGGGCCACTGGTCTATGCCGCGAACCATACCTATACCAACACGGTGATGTTCTGGGACGCCCTGGACTACATCGGCATTGATGCTTACTACGCGCTCGCCACAACGACGACCGCTACCCTGGACGACTTCAAAGCGGGTTGGGCGGCCCCTAGCGCTTTCCTGGAAAAACTGGCGGACGAGTGGGATAAGCCCATCATCTTCACCGAGATCGGCTACCGCAGCATCGATGGCGCCGGTATGGCCCCATGGGCCTACGAGGGCAATCCCGCGCTCGATCTCCAGGAGCAGGCCGATCTATACCAGGCGTTCTTCGAGACCGTTTACCAGGAGCCGTGGTTCGCCGGTGTGTTTATGTGGAGTTGGGACACGAATCCCATGCAGGGCGGCCCGTGTGACCGCGGCTATAGTCCTCTCGACAAGCCGGCTGAGATTGTGCTACGGGAATTCTACGGTGGCGAGCCTAAAGAAAGCGGCGGCGGCCTCAATCCACGCCCAGATACAACAAGGACAAGGGATATCTATGTTGATGACGAACTGTCACACGCTCCAGACTGGAGTTGGGGTTGGTGGTCCAATACATGGCACAGTAGCATATTGACCTTCAATGCCACCGATGAAATCTACTCTGGAACATCCTCAATCCGCGCCGAGTTGACCGGTCCAAACTGGGGAGCGGCACAGTTTGGGGGATGGGGGACTCCGCTGAACACCGCCTATAATTACGGGCTGGAATTCTACATCAAACAGGAGAACCTCAATCACGGCCTGCAATTACTCTTCTCAGGCGGCGGCAACACATTGGACTACTGCCGGTATACCGTGGAAACAGACAACGGATGGAGCCATGTACGTATCCCATTCATTGATGCAAACTGGCTCGACAAGGACCTGACGAAAGAGGATTTTGCTATCCAGACGATGGGCAACGACACCACATTCTGGCTCGACAATATGCGCGTACTCGGCGCCATCCCCGTCGAACTCTCCGACGGTTACAACCAGACTGCCCAAGCAGGCCAGACGGTGGTCTACAGCCACGTCCTGAAGAGTTATGATCCAGAGGTCGCAACCTTTGCGCTGGAGGCCACTTCATCGCGCCATTGGCCGTTGGATCTGCTGGTCGGCGATCCCGGTTCGACTTATCGGGGGCCATTCCAGTTGGAACCAGGGATGACCACCACCATCCAGATTTCGTTGACCATCCCCTTCACCGAAACCGGCGGTGTGACCGATACAACCACACTCACCGCCTACAAGGTAGAAACTATCCTCCAGTACAGCGACTCCCTGGAAGACATCACCACCGTCGCGCTGCGTACCCTCTACCTGCCGCTCGTGATGCGAAACCACTAAACCCAGTCACACGCGCCAGAGGCTCACCCAAGCGCCCGCCGGCTATCTCCGGCGGGCGCTTTTTGAGCCTCAGATCCGTTCACTCCGCTGAGATATGGACAAGGTTCCCGCCCTTGCGCCCGCCGGCAGATGAATTTCGAGTGTGCCGGGATGGCGGGTATGGTGAGCCAGCGACGCGCCGTTCCAGGTGACGCTGTAATCCGCCTCCGCGTCCAGCGTGGCGATGACGACCGGCATGTGGTGCGGTGGACCATATAATCGCAGGGTTGCCGTGAGCGCGCGCCGGTTCGCGGCTACCGCCAACGCCTCGATCCACGTATCCAGTCCCACCGTCAACCGTCCAGGACGGTGATACGCGCCGTACCAGCACAACACCGGCGACGACAGTCCGCCGAAGTGATGCCAACCCGCGCCACGCCCGCTCCGCGCGATGAAGTGCTCGAAGCAGTTGTACGAGTCGGCCACCTCCGTCTGCCACACGTCGAGCGCGGTCTGCGCGATACGGTAGGCGTCGTCGGCGCGGCCCATATCGAGCAGCGCCTTCCAGAAGAACCACTGGTGCGCCATCCACACCGCGCCGTTCCAGTAGCCGTCGTCGCGGTAATACGGCGCAGTCTGATCCACGGTCGTCACCCCATAGCGACACCACATCCGCTCCGGCGACATCAGCGCCCCCACCAGACGGGTTTCTTGTTCCGGCGTACATATCCCCGCCGCCAACGGTGACGCGCCATCCATGCCCATGTTGAAATTCACGCCGGAGTCGTGGCGCAGGATGTCCAGCGGATAGCCGTCCGCATCGTGCAGGACGTAGCTGAAGTAGCCGGCGTCCTCGTCCCAGGCGTAGGTTTGGAGCGCGGCGGCGAGCTGCGCGATGTCCGCGTCGTATTCGGCGGTATCTTCGCCAAGCGCCAGCGCCGCCATACGCATGATTTTCGCCGTGCGGATGACCTGCGCCGTGCTGATGACCGGCGTCACCACGGGCTCCAGATTCTGCTGATGGATGTAGACCTGTGGCGGATAATCGTCCCACCCGCCGGAGCTATAAAAGTAGTCCCACGTGCGGATCAGGTTGGATTTGAGGGTGCGCGTCGTCGAAGATCCCCAGCGCCCGGCCATAAAGCGGTGATACGGCTGCAAACGCGGGTAGAAATAGGTCAGCAGAGTGCGGGACTGCGTGCGATTCCACAATTCCTGGAAGACATAGAACTGCGTGGGGACGGGGCTGCCGTGGTGGATGAAGGCCGCGTCCGACGTTCCGGGCGCGGTGGTGTAGGCGTTGAGGCTATCCACCGCCCGGTCGAGGTCCAGTTCCGCCAGCCCCAGACCGATGAAGCCGGAATCCCAGGTGTAGAGGCAGTCCCACCAACGGCCCGGCGTGTTGTGGCGGATCCAGGTGCTGCGTGTGCGCACCGGGTAGACGATGTTGGTCAGCAGTGTCGCAGCCATGCGCTCCTGGCTAAAGCGGTAGATTTCGCCACATGGATTGGGCGCCAGGTCGACGGCATGGGCGCGAGCCTGGGTGTGGACGCTATCCCACCCCGGCGACGCCGGATCAAAATCCGCCAACCGCGCTCCCACCTGTTCGACGCTGCCGATGCAGATCAAACCGTAGGAAACCCGTTCCGCGCCTGCCTCCAGAAAAACCGGGCGGATGAAGACATCGGTATAGTGCCCCTCGCCCGGCCCGCGAAGCGTCGTCTGCACGTGCTCGTGGACCTTGTAGCGCAGCGTCGAGTCAAGGTCGTCACAATAAAACTCGCGCACCTTGAAAGAGACGGCGCCATCCCACGCCAGCCCATAGACGACGGGGAGGTGCACATAGCGCAGCAACAACGTGTTGTCGCGGGGAGCGGGGAGACGCTCCGGCACCGGATTCCAGATCACCGGTTCAAAACGCAGTTGAGCGACGGCAGTCTGCGGAACAATGGCGCAGCCGTCCAGTTCCAAGGCGACGCGATCCTGCGGCGTGAGGGTCAACGTGAGAGAACCGGCAGGCGGCGCCCCGAGCGAGAGCGCGCAGGTGGTCAAATCGCCACTGCCGAGTAGCGTCACAGCGCCGGTCACGTCGCCCGCCAGTGCGAGGGGGAGCCGGTCGCCGCTCGCCATCCGATAGCGCAACACGAGGACAGCGTCCGCCAGAGGGGCGGGCAACGCGACGCGGTAAGTCACTCTGTCGCCCGGCGTCAACCCGAAGCCTTCTCCCAGGCCCAAACCGCCGGTGAAGCCATGCGCACGCATCTCGCCACGCCGCAGACCATCGTAGACGAGGTTGGCGCGATGCGGCTCAAAGCCCAGCGTCAGGTCGGCGTAATCCAGGGCCTCCGTCCACACGCCGCCCTCCGGCACGATCACCCGACTCATTTGCAGCGGAACGCTGGAGTACGTGCGCAACGGTGGAAAATGCAGGGAGGCCATCCAATGCCAGACGAGATTCTGCGCCGTGGCGGTGCGATTGACGCACGCCGTGCGCACTAACACCGCCGTTTCATCGAGGCGGCAGAAATCCACGTCGGCGTAGACCTGATCCTTCCATATGACCTCGAAGCGGTGGCGGAAATACGCGAGATCGGGCGCAGCCTCCCAGGGATGATAACCGGATTCCCACAGTACGTTGGGCGGTTGGATGCCGCGCCGATACAGGCCGGGGAAGACGCTCACATCGAAGCGCAGCCCGGTCCGCACATCCGGGATGTGCGAGATGCCCATGTAGCGCTTGGTATACGGTCCCCAGGCCGAGAGGCGCAGGTCGTGCGAGTCGTTCAACTCTGCCGGGATCACAAGAGGGGCACGCTCCGAACGGTTCATAGCCCCAACCTGAAGAAAGCATTGGCGTTGCCGAACAGCCAGGCGTAAGCGACTTCTTGGGCTTCGTCCAGGCTCAGGTAGTCGATTTCCACCAGATCCGCCAGGGCCATGGCGATGTTATCGCGGGCAATCTGCGCATGCGCCCAGGCCTGATCCACGCTATCGCCGCCTACATCGGAGCCGTAACCGTGGATTTTGCCGTGCGGCACGCTGGCGAGCGCTTGCTTGAACAAGTTTTGGCAATAGACGGGATCGATGATGTTGGCCCAGCAGAAATCGAGCGTCACGTTGGGATAGTTCTTGCCGAGGTAGAGCCACTCACCGCTATAGGGCCAGTTCGCGTGGAAGAGGTCAAAACGTACCTCGCGGTGCAGTTCGATGAGTTTGGTCAGACCTATAGCGTTGGTTTTGACAATGTCGTTGCGGATGCCGGCCATGTGCCCGGTGTGAATTTGCACCGGCAAGTCCAGGTCGCGCGCCATGCGCATGAAAGCGTGAAAGAGATAATCATCCAAGGGTTTGACGCCGTCGGGATAGGCGGCGCTGCGGCGCGGGTCTTCCATAAACCCGTTAAAGACTGCTTCCGCCTCGGCGCGCGTCGGATTGCCGTAGTCCAGCGTGCGGGTGTAGGCGCTCTGATCCTTGAACGCCACCGCGCCGTAGGCTTTATGCCCTTCGAAGATGACGCGGCAGACGTCGAGGTATTCATCCAGCGAAGTGATCGTCCGCCCCACCACGCGCCCGACAGCCTGCACCTCTTCGTAACTGCGCACCGCGTGATAGCCGGGCAGCGAGATTGCCAGCCGCCCACGCGGGGTCAGCTTGAGTGTGCCGTCGAGCACCTTCCGCGCATCGGGCCACACATCCAGGATGCGCGCAGCGATGTGGGCCTTTTCGAGAACGCTGTCGAAGAAAGCCTCGTCCTCGTAGGGGAGGAGCCCGTCCTGCATCCGTCGCAGCGCAGCGAGTGTGACCTCATCCTCGCCGTAGAATTCTTTGAGGGTGCGACGGATCATCATCCCATAGCCGGTAAAACGGGCACGCTTCCACGCCTGTTCCAAAATCGGCCAACGCTCCTCCAGCGGACGTTTTTCATCACCGAGTACGTCCATCTCCGCATCCGAAGAGGCACTACGCAGATCACTCTCGAAATAGCTATGGGTAAACACGGCGATAGGGTCTTTATAATTCGGCCCGCACTGTATCGCGTGGTCGTGACAATCCACGAGGGGAACAGTTTCACAATACGCCCGCAACTGATCGTAACATCGAGCTATACCTTTCATGGGCTACCTCCGGTGGCCGTTAGAAATCAAGTCAAACTGTCACAGGGGAAGCGCTAATGGATGGAGCGCCGCCTGTATAATCCATACCCCAACGCTCCGCCGATGAACACACCGATGCCGGCGGCGATAAGACCGAGTGTCGCCAGGTCGCGGCGGACGGACGCCTGCGGCAAGGCGCCATCCGGTGGCGCATAACGCGGCAATGCCAGTTTCAACACCTTCATGGTCATGACAGGGCTAAAGCGCGCTGCCATCCCCAAAAACCGATCCTGCGCCGTCACATACGTCTGCGGACGGCGGGTTTTCACCGCCTTCCAGATGCTGCGCGCCACGGTTTCAGGTGGAACGGTCGTCAACAGGCCGAGTTTTGCCAGCAGATCCTCCAATGTCACTGCCTGTCCTGCCCGCAGCGTATTGTGGCTGAACTCCGTCGTGGTGACACCGGGCAGGACTTTGAGCACATCGATGCCGTAAGGGCTAAGTTCGACGGCGGCGGCATCCGACAGGTATCCCAACGCCGCTTTACTCGCGCCGTAGCCGGACATGTAGGGAATCCCCGTTGCTTCCGCCATCGAAGAAATGTTGACGATCACGCCATCGCCCTGCGCTTTCATCACCGGCGCGACGGCTTGCAAGACGGCAATCGGCGCCAGCGTGTTCAGGGCAAAAACATATTCCAGTTGCGCCATGTCGACCGTCTCCAATGTACCGGAGATGCCGACGCCTGCGTTGTTGACCAGCACATCGATCCGTCCAAAGGTAGCGACGGTTTTCTGGACGAGGTTCTCGATGTCGCTTTGGGCGGTCACATCGGTGGGGACCACCAGCGCCTCACCGCCGACGGCAGTTATGTCTTCCGCCAGCTTGTGCAATTTATCCTGTGAACGCGCCGCCAAAACGACGGCCCAGCCCTGACGGGCGAAAAGTTTAGCCGTGGCTGCCCCGATGCCACTGCTCGCCCCGGTTATCATCACCACACGTCGCTGCATTTTATGCTCCCTTGAAAATAGCCCCAGAGCACCCAGAATTCACAGAGAAAAACACACCTTCTTTGTGTCCTGCGTGTCCTGCGGGGTGAAAAGTTTTCATCCAACCGCTGGTGAACGCCAGTTCATGTGAAATTCCTCGAAAACAAGTGGGGGTAGGGCGAAGGGCTCATTCGCCCTACCCCGCGAGTTAACAACTCGCACTACAAACCGCGATTCGTGGTCAAACTCCCTTACTCTTGCGGGACGACGGCAATACAGTCTACCTCAATGTCGATGCCGCCCGGCAACTGCGCCTGCACCGTTGTCCGGGCCGGGTAAGGCGGGGTGACGTAGGTGCTGTATACCTCGTTCATCGCCGCGAAGTTCTTCAAGTCGGCGAGAAAAACTCCTACCTTGACGACGTTGGCCCACGAGGTGCCGGCGGCTTCCAACAATACGGCGATATTCTCGAAGACCTGTCGCGCCTGCGCACGAACATCGTTTTTATCAAATGTGCCGGTCTGGGGATCCGTCGACCCTTGCCCGGAGACAAAGACCAGCGGCCCGTCGGCCACCATCGCCGGCGAGTACGGGCCGATGGGTTTGGCGCCTTTGGCGGTGAAAATCGGTTTATGCATGGTGAAATACCTCCTGAAGTTTTGTCAACATTCTAAGAGACATTCCGGCGCATCGCTACAGATCGCGTCCACGCCGAGTTGACGCAAGGCAGCAATCTCTGCCGGGCGCTCCTCGTGCCAGCAGACGATGCCCAGGTTGGCCGCGCGCACGCGGGATATCCATTCCGGGGTCAACAACGCGCTCGGATGGGAGCAACGTTCCCAGCAGGGATGTACAAACGTCGCCTTGACGGACTGCGCCAGTTTGACGGCATCCACCGCCGGCGCGTTGAACAGGATGGAGGTCATCAAGCGGGGTTCGATATCTTTGACCGTCGCCAGCCAGTCAGGACGGAACGCCGCCAGGATGCAATACTCAGCGTATAGCTCGTCGCGCAATGTGGTTATCACTGCTTCGATGGCCGCGCCGTCCTTGATTTCGATGTATGCGCCGAGGTTTTCTTCGCTGCAGACTTGCAACGCCTCGGCGAAGGTAGGGATGTGTTCGCCCTGCCCCAGATCCAGCGCCCGTAGTTGTTCCAACGTGCTGCGCCGGATAGGCCACGCGCGCCCGTCGCCGTCGATGAGGTATGCGTCATGCGCCAGTACAACGTGCCCGTCGGCCGTACATTGCACGTCGAATTCCACCATGTCCGCTTTGAGAGCGGCGGCGGTACGGATGCCGAGCAGCGTGTTATCCGGTGCATGCGCTCTCGCGCCGCGATGTCCAATACGCAGGAAGCGATATTTTGAGGGCGGAATCTCCCGCGCCAGTTGATCGAGAATGGCGTTGACCCGGCCCGGCATCCAGTCGCGCAATGCCTCCCAGGGGACGAGCATCTCCGGGGTGATTGAGAAGGTCAGAGAGAAGTCCCAACTCGGCTCGAAGGCGCGTTGGGCAAGATAGGTATGCACCAGACGGGTCTTGAGCGGCGTCGGCTGGACGTGCTTTTGGATGTACACCGCCAGCAGCACGCCCTCTATCCCGGCGAGGTCACTCGTCACCGAGCGTTTGAACTCCGCACAGCGTTCCTTGAACCACGCCGGCGTCGGGGCGAAGGCATGCTTGCCAGGTTCGCTGAAGATGACCAGGTGATCGCCTTCTAATTTCGCCAGCAGATTGAGCGGATCGAGCCGATTTTTATTGCCGTCAGTCTGCCGGCTGTTTTGATCCAGGGTCGCTGCGCTCCCATCGACCGGAATAGCGCGAAAGTCGCCGTGCCAACTAGCCTCAGCGCGCACCACGTGGCCGTCCGCGTTCACGTAGACCCAGACGTGCTCCAGTTCATACAGGTGGCCGATGTCCCAGTCCCACCAGATCGCGTACTCGAGGGCGAATGCGGCACACGGGCCGTTCGGCGGCGCGAGGTCAATCCGATGTCCCCGGCAAAACGAAGGAGATGCAGCGGTTTCACGGAAAATCGTGTAGCCCGCCGCCAGCGGCAGAAACGGCTCACGCGCATCGAAGCGCAAGATCGGCGCATAGCGGGCCGCCAGAGCACGGTCGGCGGGGTTTTGGGAAACATTGAGCAGCCTTGTTAAGGAGATTGGTATATTATTCATGCAGAGTTTAGTGAACAAAGGTAAGGATTTCACGCAAAGCGCTCTCTGGATTTATCGCCAGATGGCTTTCAACCACACTTGATTCGTCGCCTTCATGGAAATGCGCAAGGAATGTCCGTACATGCGGATGATGTGGTGCGTTGTCCCATCTATACCACCCACAAAGGACGTACCGATGACAATATCGTCAAATTCGCCAGTTGCTAAACGGGCAGGCCTCTGATAAATCTTCAACATCACTCAATTACGCCCGGACGCTCGTCTCAGGGAGGCAATATGCGCTAATTTATTCATATCTATTCAGGCTAGTAAACCTGACGAAGTAACTTACCCTTCTTCCCCTTCTTCCTCGAACTTCAACCGCATGGCCTGGTCTCCGTAGCCGATGTACATTTCCTTCACGGGGAAATTCGCCACGCAGTAGGGGTTCTCGTAGTGTTGAAAGCCGGTGATCGGCTCGGCGACACCGTTGCGCCGCAGGGGACCTTCCCAGCCGAAGGCCAACTTGTCGCCGCGCAAGGTGTCCATCTGAACGGAAAGGCCATCGAAGGCAACGTCGAGGGCGAGAATCTGCTCCTGGAACGCTTTGAAGTCGCCGTCGAGTGCGGCACGCCCCAGGTGGCACAACCACACGTTCGGCGAGCCGTAGGAACGCAGTTCGCGGTGCGCGGTCAACCCGGCAGTCATCAGGGTTAAGCCTTGTGACGCCGTAAGTGCCAGGTAGCCGTTGCCCTGGCGCGCGAAGGCCCACGTGCGTCCGTGCGCATCGTCGCGCAAGGTGCCGTCATCGAAAGCGTAAATGGGGAAGTAGGCGTGGGTGAAGCCCAGCCAGTCGTCGTCCGGCAACTTGTGGATGGCGATCAACACGTCTTTCCACTGCGCCACGCGCGGCAGGATGACGTTCCCATGCCAAAAATTGGGACGGTGGGATCCGTCCTCGCTCATACACGGCGGGTGGGTGACAAAGACGACCGCTGCCGGACCAAACGTGGCCTGCCAGATGTGTTGTTGAAAGCCCCTCTCGCCGGGATGATAATCTTGCGCCGAGCTGAGCATAAAGTCCGGCGTCTTGTAGGTGACTTTGTTGACCTCGTCGCCGAGTGAGCCGGAGGCTTGCCACAATGCCGCCTCGCCCACGTGACGCTCACGGTTCCACATCTCGTCGGGCAGGTCGGCGGCGATGGCGGCTATGAGGGAGGGCAGCTCGTAGTTTTGCATGCACGCCACGCTGACCGTGCCCATGATGCGGTCGTTGAATACGCCCATCCCCCACAACACGTTGGTGATGCCCGATGTTCCTTCCAGATAAGCGCCCTTGATCAGCGGGGCGTAGGTGCGCCCGTGCGTCGAGCCGAAGACGCCCTTGTACGAGTTGACGGCGATGCTGAACAGCATCTTGTCCATCAACACGGTCGCCATCTCCCAGACGGGTTCCGAGGCGGCCAGATCGATCAGGTGGGAGAGCGCCAGGATGTCTTCCTCGAAGTAGCAGTTGGAATCCCATTCTTTGAAACCGTGAACGCCACGTTCGTGCAGCCACTCCAGCGCCAGGCGCTCGCCCTTCTCACGATGCCACTGCCCACTCTGCCCGGCATTGGAGAAGAGGCGGTCAGGGTACAGTTGCCCGGCCAGAATCTCCGCCGTGTGGAAGAGGATACTGTGGTTTTCGGTGGCATAAGCCATCGCGTCGCTGCCCGGCTCGTCGTGCCAGTATTTGAAGTTGAGGATGCAGGTTTCGATAGGCAGCTTGAGTTCCTGCGGGAACCGGGGATCATCCCCAAAACGGTACACCATCCCCAAAAGGCCCACCAGGAAAAAGTCACTACAGTCTTGGCGGTGATTGATGTCATCGATCGTCTCAAGGATCACCTTGACAGATATATATTGCCACCAATCCACCGCCATCTTGGCGATCTCGGAGAAGATGCTGGCTTCCAACCGGGCGGCTGCCATCAGCCCTTCACGGCAGCGCTCAGCATAAGTTGCATAGGGCGTTTCGTGGTAGCGATTCAAGCCCAGCCCCCACACGTCGAGGGTGCGGGTGATGCGCATGTTGCCTTCGTAGTACTCGGTCAAGGGGGGCATCAACGTCAGTCGGAGAGCGCCTGTAGGATATTCATAGACCTTGCCGAGGGCCTTGCGTTTGCCGGCCCTGGCATTCGCTTTCCCCTCGCCGTAGATGCGTCCGTCGGGCGTGTGAAGGCGGGCGACGATTTCAGCCGACTTCGGCATACCGAGAGGCCAGCGGATGACGAATTCGGCGTCATAGTCGAACACGTCCTGGGTGAGGTACGCCGCCGCGAAGATCTCCTCCAACGTATTGCGCCGCTCCACAGGAGCTATCGTCGTGGGCAGGTACACCGCGTCATCCGCAGTGGCGAGCGGCAAAAGGCGCAGCGCCATGGCGTAAGGACAGGCGCGCGCAGCCACGGCTTCAAATCGCACGAGGAGGCGGTGACGACCTGCGCTGAGGTGCGCAGTGAACGTGACACTGTGCGGGGGTTGGTGGTGGAAGTGCTCGTGGCGATGGACGTGTTCGTCGTCCAGCCACACATCCGCCGGTCCGTGGGTTGTCAGCACGAATGTGACGTCACGCGCTGCCGGACTTTCGATCTCGGTGTAAGCCCACGCGCGCAAATAGTGGGTGAGGTGCTGAAAAGTCGTGAGGTCCACAAAGTGATCGTCCAGGCAGCAGACATAACGCCAGTGTCCCTCAAAACCCTCCATCTGCACTACCCCCTCGGTCAAAGGGCCGGGTTCGACGGGCTGCTCCGTGATGCCGTGTTCCGGTGTGTAATAATGGCGGGCGATCTGGAGCTTGTAGTCGGAGCCGGTGAAACGGTCGAGGTCCTCCACCAGAATCGCCTGTGGCCCAACGACGAGCCAGTTGTGGATGTAGCCGTCGTGAAGATCGTAACGCACGTAAGAGATGGGCATGAAAATCAAACTCCTTGTATAGAATAGTCTCGTAGTCGTGAGTCAGATAGTCGTTTAACTTATTTTGTATCCAGGCTAGTCCATCATGGCAGCAATTTCGCCCCCGTTAGCCATGCTCGGAGCGGATCGCCAGATCCGCGGTTCTTGCACGCTACGCCGGGCTCTGATGATCCCTGGCAAGCATTCACTGGGGAACTATTTGTGCCGCGTAGGACTCGTCAACCTGGCGAAGCAACTTAGGACTTACGCAAATTTCCGTTTGTAGTGACGGCTTTAGCTGCCCTTAGCTCCTCAGAAACGCCTGAAGGCGTCACTACAAATCCTCCGCGGGCGAAGCGTTAACACCTTATGTACCATCTCCAAAGTCCTGTTGGCAACCTGGCAAGGACAACTGAATAGTCACTCTATTAGGGTTTACGCAAATTTCCGTTTGTAGTGACGGCTTTAGCCGTTCTTAGCTCCTCAGAAACGCCTGAAGACGTCACTACAAATCCTCCGCCGCTCGATTCGAGCCAGGCTTGCGTAAGTCCTGTCTATTTTTTACAGCGAGCGCAGATAATGGATGGCGGCAGCGGCGGCGCTGTCGGCATCCGGTTCGGGCAGGAATTCGCCGGAGATGTAGCCGCTGTAGCCCACCGCAGACAGTGTTTGCAAGATGCCGCCGAAATCGATGTGACCCGCGCCGGGATAACGGCGGTTGGAATCCGCGACGTGAAAATGAAAGAGCCGGGCGCCTGCCGTGCGAATAGCCTGGGAGAAGCTCACTTCTTCGATGTTCATGTGAAATGTATCCAGCAGCAAGCCCACATTCTCCGCCCCAACCTGCTCCAACAAGGCCAGTCCCTCGTCCACGGTATGCACGAGATCGGTCTCGTAGCGGTTCAGCGGTTCCAGACACACCTTGACGTCACGCCGTGCCGCCGCGTCCGCGACCTCTCGCAGTGCTTCGACCAGCCACGTCCATGCCTGAGCCAGGGTGACGCCGGGTTGAACAACGCCCCGCAGCAGGCCGATGACGAGCTGCGCCCCCACCTGCGAGGCAAACGGGACGTGCGCCTTCGCCCGCTCGATCGCCGCCCGCCGCACCTGCGGCTGCGGATCGGTGAACGATAGGCGTTCCTCACTCCACGCCTGACCGGTACCGATGGCCGGCACTCCCAACCCATAGCGCACCAGAAGCGCTAAAAGCGCCGCGGGGTCGAACGCCGCCGGTTCGCGGATGGCAAGTTCGACGCCATTATAACCCAAGGAGGCGATATGCGCTATGTTACGCGCCAACTCACCCTGGAACGTGGCTGCCGCAAAGCGCGTAGACTGCGCCGAAAGCACAATGCTCAGTTTCATGAGCAGCCTCCTACCTAACGTAGCGGCGACTTCAGTCGCTCTGCAACACAAACGGCGACTGAAGTCGCTACTACACACATCGTTATGAAAGGGTATCCTGTCCGATACGCGGCAGGCCGTAGACTGGCTTCCACCCCTCGCTCAACGGCTCGCGGAGATAGGGCTCCATCTCCTGCGCCGAGCGCAAGGTGACTTCCTCGACGGGCGGCACGGTGCCGGGCGGGAAGGCTTCGAGAATCTGATCGTTGAGCAACGTCAGGTACTTGAGGATCGCCGCCACCGGCCGTTTGGCCTTCTCCGCGTCGCCGTGTGTCGCCTTCCCGACCACGCCTTCCGGCGTTGCGGCGATCTCGATGGCAAAGTGTCCTTCGCCCTCCGACCAGCGGCTCGGGCGCGCGAAGGGATCGACGGACTTGTCAAAGTGGCCGTCGGGCAGGTAATTCTTGCCCTCGGTATCGACGGCATAGGCCATATCCACCATCTCCGGGTGCAACAACAGCCCCAGCGACGTCTCGGATTCATCGGCATGGACAAAGTTAGTATCCCATGGGCCGCCCCGGTCCGTCGTGCGGAAGAACTCACGCACGGCCCGGTGCCAATCGATGACGCGGAACAGGCCCGGCAGGTGATAGCGTTTCATGAACTGCTGGATGGCCGATTCCAACATCCATAGATGACCGTGGTTATTGATGAGAATTTGCTTGCGGAAGCCGTCATTCCATAGGCCGAGCATCACGTCAATAAGCAGTTCGCGGGCCACATTCTCACGGATCGGAATCGTGCCCGGCATTCCCATGTGGTGATAGGGATGCGAGCCGTAGTTCAACGGGGGAAGCGCCAGATTCACCGGCGCGCCGCGCTTGGCCGTGAAACGCCGCACGCCTTCCAGGATTTGGCTAACGTAGAGCGTGTCGGACGCGCTCGGCAGGTGCCGCCCATGCAGCTCGGTGCAGCCGATGGGGATGAAAACGATGTCGTTCTTGCGGCGATTCGCCTCTACCTGATAACGAATCGTGGTCTGGATGTATGAACCGGGTTTCCCCCACTCCACCGGCGAGGGGATGCCATAGTCGGCCAGAATCGCGTCAATCTCCGCGTCGCTGGCGTCCCACACTTCCTTCTTCAAACGTCCCACGGTGTTGTCTTCAAAAAACAGGTCCGGTTCGGTGGTCGCCAACCAACCGGCAGGTACGATACGTTTTGGTGTGACCATAGTGTCTCCTTTCTTATTTCGTATCTATTCAGGCTCGTAAACCTGACGAAGCCACTTATTCCCTATGCCAG
>DAOOGN010000007.1:0-23472 GCA_035415725.1 Anaerolineae bacterium
AGGGGGGTGTGGCGACACCCCCACCCAAAATCCCCCTTCCTGGAGGGAAGGGGGGGCAGGGGGGATGGGCTGATAGAAACACGCCTATCTTGTCATACAGCAGCACCTGGCCTACCAAAGTCTACGCCAAACCTGGCATAGGGAATAAGTGGCTTCGTCAGGTTTACGAGCCTGAATAGATACAAAAAATTACCTCTTGACAAACTTCGTGAATGGCGGTATAATACTTCGTAAGTAAACTTAACTTTCTAAGTCTTCAAAAACTTAGGAGATCGCCATGAGCCAAACCTTTCCGCGCGTGAAACCTCGTCTCGCGCCCCCGCTCGACCCTGCATTCCTGCCGGCCGTCCTGGTTAATCATGCCTTTCAGGCGGAAGTCGCCGCTGCCGGCGGCGGCGTCCCCCTCGTTTTGGGCCTCGAGCAACCGAACGGCATCGTTTCGCGCTTTGCCACCCGTGTTTTCCCCGCCGGGCATCCTTTGGCCGACGCCAACCTGTTCTACACCGAGCGCCTTTTCAAATTCCTGCTCTGGCAACACGGCGGCTGGAAGGTGTACGTCGGCGGCCCGCCAAACATCGGCGCGGCTTTGCAAACCATCTATGCCCCCGGCGGCGCGCGGGAATTCGATGATCACTTTATGGGCGAAGATGTGTACGATAAACCTTTCACCATCGTCCCATGCACCCCTGAGGATGTACCACCTGCGCGGGAAAGCGGCCGCCCGTTAGGTCGCCACCTGGAAGGCTATCGTCTCGGCTTCGACCTGGGCGCTTCCGATCGCAAGGTGTCCGCCGTAGTGAATGGAGAGGCAATCTACAGCGAAGAGGTCGTGTGGGAACCGACTGTCCACAGCGACCCGGACTATCACTACCGCGAAATCATGGCAGGTCTGCGCGCAGCGGCGGTGAAATTGCCTCGCGTGGACGCGATCGGGGGCAGTGCCGCCGGCATCTACGTGGATAACCAGGTGCGGGTGGCCTCCTTGTTCCGCGGCGTCCCCAGGGAACGCTACGGTGAGATCAGAAACCTGTTCCTCCGCATCCGCGATGAGATGGGCGTGCCCCTCGAAATTGTGAATGATGGCGACGTGACGGCGCTGGCGGGGGCCATGTCGCTGGAGGACAACGGCGTTCTCGGCATCGCCCTGGGATCGAGCCAGGCCAGCGGCTACGTTGCACCGGATGGGACGATTACCGGATGGCTCAATGAGTTGGCATTTGCACCGGTGGACTACAACCCCGACGCTTCCACAGACGAGTGGTCGGGCGACCACGGCGTTGGCGCGACCTATTTCTCCCAGCAATGCGTCTTCCGTCTGGCCCCGCGTGCGGGCATCACCATCCCTGAAGGGATGACCCCGGCGGCGCAGCTCAAATTCGTTCAGGAGAAGCTCGAAGCGGGTCACCCTGGCGCGACGCAGATTTGGGAGACGATGGGCATTTACATGGGCTACGGCATTGCCCACTACGCCGATTTTTACGATCTGCGCCACGTCCTCATCCTGGGACGCTGCACCTCCGGCAAGGGGGGGCAGATCATTCTGGAAGGGGCAAACGCGGTATTGGCGGCGGAATTCCCGGAGCTGGCGACGCGCCTTCACCTCCAACTGCCCGATGAGAAGAGCCGCCGCGTGGGACAGTCCATTGCCGCGGCCAGTCTCCCGGCGCTCGTGTAAGAGCCACTTCAGGAGGATCAATAATGATGCTACATCGTGAGACAGCCGAGATTTTCGTGCCGGATGGACTTCCGGCTGAAGCGGCGTTGGCGCGCACCACGCACATGGCAGTGGGCGCGCACCAGGATGATCTTGAAATTATGGCCTTCGACGGCATTCTCAAATGCTTCCAACAAAGTGATCGCTGGTTTGCCGGCGTCGTCGTGACGAACGGAGCGGGGTCGCCGCGCGCCGACTTGTACGGTGACTACACCGACGAAGCCATGCAAATCGTCCGCCGCAAAGAGCAGAAAAAAGCAGCGGTTATTGGCGAGTACGGCGCGCAAGTGCTGCTGGATTACCCCAGTTCTGTACTCAAAGACAGCGCCGATAAGGCCCCCGTCGAGGACTTGCTCGCGTTGTTCGAGCTGGCACAACCTGAGGTCGTCTATACCCACAATCTGGCTGACAAGCACGACACGCACGTCGCCGTGACGCTGCGGGTGATCGAAGCGCTGCGTCGCTTGCCTGCCGGGGCGCGTCCCCAGCACCTGTACGGCTGCGAGGTGTGGCGTAACCTGGACTGGATGCTGGACACAGACAAGGTCGCTTTCGATGTTTCGACGCACGGGGGACTGCAAACCGCGCTGCTCGGCGTCTTCGATTCGCAGGTGTGCGGCGGCAAGCGCTATGACGTCGCCACGATGGGGCGGCGGCAGGCCAATGCGACCTACTTTGCCTCGCACGATACGGATGTCGCCACGGGGTTGATCTTTGCGATGGACCTCACTCCGTTGATCGTGGACCCTACTTTAAGCATTGTGAATTACACGCAGAGTTTCATCACCCGCCTGGCGCAAGAAGTCTCGGTGCGCCTCTATCAACTGGGAGGGCAATAGGATATGAGCCTGAAGTCGGAAATTTTCGAGCAACCGGCAGTTCTGGAACGTCTGCTGAAAAATCAACGGCAAAATGTGTACGCGATTACCACCGCTCTCCGTGAATACGACATTCGTTATCTGTTTCTCGCGGCGCGTGGCACGTCGGATAACGCCGGGCTGTATGCCAAATATCTGTGGGGGGCGTTCAACCGGTTGCCGACGGCGCTGGCGACGCCCTCGCTCTTCAGCCTGTACGGGAAACCGCCGAGTCTGAAAAGTGCCCTGGTGTTGGGCATCTCGCAGTCAGGCCAGTCGCCCGACATTGTGCAGGTGATGGCGGAAGCGCAACGCCAGGGGGCGCCGACGCTGGCTATCGTCAATGCGCCGGAATCGCCGCTGGCGCAGATGGCGCAGTTCGTCATCGACGTGGAGGCGGGGCCGGAGTTGGCCGTCGCCGCGACGAAGAGCTACACGGCGCAGTTGATGGCCATTGCGATGCTCTCGACGGCGTGGAGCGAGTTAGCAGGGGAGAGGGAGGATCGCTGGCCCGACCTGGAGCGCGTTCCGGCGTTGGTGCAGCAGGTTCTTGCCCTGGACTCGTTCATCGAGCGTGTCGCCGAGCGGTATCGTTATATGCAGCAGTGTGTGGTGCTCGGGCGGGGATTCAATTACGCCACGGCGTTCGAGTGGGCGTTGAAGCTGAAGGAGCTGACTTATGTGATGGCGGCGCCTTACTCCTCTGCCGATTTCCAGCATGGCCCGGTTGCCGTCGTTTCGCCGGGATTTCCGGTGCTGGCCGTTGCGCCGGATGGCGCTGTCTTCGACGACCTGCGGGTCCTGCTGGAAGAGTTGGTCACGCAGCGGGAAGTGGAATTGCTGGCCCTCTCCAACCGCGACGAGGTGCTATCGCTGGCCCACACACCTTTGCGTCTCCCCGCCGCTATGCCCGAATGGCTCAGTCCGCTGGTGACAATCGTACCGGGGCAACTGTTCAGTTACTATCTGACCTGCGCTAAAGGCTACGACGCCGAGGCCCCACGCGGTCTGCACAAGGTGACGTTGACGCAGTGAGTGGGGAGCAAGAAGTAGGGAGTAGGAAGTAGGAAGTAAAGAGGTAGATGGCTCTTACTCCATACTCCGTACTCCATTTTGAGGAATGCAACCGAACCTTCGGTACAGCCCCGACAATGAAAATGATTGCAAGACTACTTGACTAACGACTATCAGACTATTTTCAGAGGAGAAGCTATGCCACAGAAACCCACGTTGGTCGTGATGGCGGCGGGGTTGGGCAGCCGTTATGGAGGCATCAAGCAGATTGAGCCGGTTGGACCCTACAACGCGACACTGCTCGACTATGCTGTCTATGACGCCCTGCGCGCCGGGTTCGGCAAAGTGGTCTTCGTCGTCAATCCAACCATCGAAGATGCTTTCCGTGCGAGATTCGGGCCGACCATCGGCCAACATTGTGCGACCGTCTACGTCACCCAACGGGTGGAAGATATGCCGGCCGGGTTTGCACCGCCGCCGGACCGGCAAAAGCCCTGGGGAACCGGACATGCGGTGCTCAGTTGTCGGGATGAGATCGATGGTCCGTTCGCGGTCATCAATGCCGATGATTTCTACGGACGCGCGGCCTTCGAGACGCTGGCCGGCTATCTCGCCCACGCAAAAGATCACGACGGTGTCTACGACTATGGCATGGTCGGCTATATGTTGGAGAATACAATCACCGAACACGGCCACGTCTCGCGCGGTGTCTGCACTGTGGACGCCGCCGGCTTCCTCGTCCACATTCAGGAGCGTACCCACATCGAGCGGCGCGGCGCGAGCCTCGCCTATACCGAAGACGGCAAAACGTGGATCGAGATTCCTGCGCAAGCGACTGTCTCGATGAATATCTGGGGTTTCACGCCAAGTCTTTTGGGGGAACTGGAGCGCCGTTTTCCCCTCTTCCTGCAGGCCAATGCCCACAATTTGCAAAAAGCGGAGTTCTTCCTGCCCAATATCGTGGGGGACCTGGTGCAGGAAAAGAAAGCGCGTGTCAAAGTTCTCACCAGCGAGGCTCTCTGGTTTGGCGTGACGTACCAAGAGGATCGGCGGTGTGTTCAAGAGGCCATTCGCGCCCTGATTGCGCGCGACGTTTATCCAGAACGGCTGTGGTCGTAAAAAAATGCTTGACAAGGACTTCTTAACGTTGTATACTTACTTCGTAAGTAAATTTAACTTTCTAACATCCCTCTTTTTAAGACCATCCAGAGGCGCCATGTGACAAAGAAAGCGACGCACGAGCAGACGCGGCTTCATAATACCCGCTTAGTGTTTAGCACGATTTATGAACACGGAGAAATCAGTCGGGCCGAAATCGCACGGGTCACCCGCTTGACGCGCCCTACGGTTTCGGATGTCGTCGCCGATTTGATGATGCAGGGTCTGGTTGAAGAAGTGGGACACGCTCCTTCCACCGGTGGGAAGCGCGCGATCCTCCTGCGCATCAACGCCGACTCACGCTGTTTGATCGGGATAGACCTGGCACGTGAGGATTTTCGCGGTGCGTTGATCAATCTCCACGGCGAGATCCAGCAGCGGGTCAGTTTGCCGTTGGAGGGACGCGATGGGGCAGCGGCATTGGAACTGATCTATGAGTTGATAGACACGCTGGTTAAGGCCGCGCGTAGCCCCTTATTGGGCATCGGCATCGGCACGCCGGGGTTAGTGGATGCCGTCAACGGGGTGATCTACCAGGCCGTTAATCTCAACTGGCGCGATGTCCATTTGCGGAGCCTGCTTCAAGAGCGATAT
Organism: Anaerolineae bacterium; assembly: GCA_035415725.1. Lineage (GTDB taxonomy): Bacteria > Chloroflexota > Anaerolineae > B4-G1 > SLSP01 > DSWT01. Next base: position 5,338 of record DAOOGN010000007.1, read on the forward strand.
CACTTGCCGGTTTATATGGCCAATGACTGTCAGGTAGCAGCTCTGGGAGAATATACGTTCGGCGACAGTAGCAGTACGCGAGATTTGGTCGTCATCCACGTGGGCAAGGGCGTGGGGGCAGGAATTGTCCTCAACGGGCAGTTGTTTCATGGCAATCCGTTGGGGGCCGGGGAAATCGGCCACGTCACGGTTGTCGAGGACGGCGAGCGTTGCCAGTGCGGGAACAGGGGGTGTCTCGAAACGGTCACGAACAGCCGGGCCATTGTCCGGCAGGCGCAAGCGCTGGCGCAACAGATGCCTCAGTCGATTTTGAACCAGCTCGCCCCCCATCCTGACGATATTACCTTTGAAACGGTCTGTGAAGCCTTCGCCGAGGGCGATGAGGCCGCACGAGAAGTCATCCGCCGGATAGGACAATATCTGGGGGCCGCGGCGGCCAATCTGGTCGTCGTGCTGGGCGGCTGTCGCATTCTGCTGGCAGGACGCATCACGTGTTTTGGACAGTTTCTGCTCGATACAGTCCGCGAGGAAATGAACCAACGTGCGTTGACGTCGCTGTCGCAGATCTCAGAGATCGGTTTTGTGAGTATGAGTGCCGACATCATTCTCCTCGGCGCAGCGGCACTGCTACTGCATGAGGAGTTAGGGCTGTTTCCTTTCAACGGATGAACATGCGATGAGCATCACAGGACTGGAACGTTTGATCGGCAACGGAGCGCTGCTGCTCAAGGGGCGGCGTGTCGGTTTGATAACCCACCCGGCTGCCGTGACCCGTGACCTCACGGACAGCGTCACGGCGCTGATGCAGTGTGGCATCACGTTGACGGCGCTCTTCGCGCCGGAGCACGGTTTCGCCGGCGTTGTCGCCGATGGTCAGCGTGTGCCGGATGCCGTTCACAAAGGCACGCACCTTCCCATTTACAGTCTGTACGGCGCGACGCCGGAACCGACGCCCGCTATGTTAGCCGATGTCGAGATATTGGTCTTCGATATGCAAGATGTGGGAACACGTTTTTACACCTTTATCAGCACGCTGTTTTATGCGCTCAAGGGCGCAGCAAAGGCGCACATTCCCATGGTCGTATTGGATCGTCCCAACCCCATCAACGGTGTAACGTGCGAGGGGCCGGTATTGACGCCGGGCTTCGAGTCTTTTGTCGGCGTGGCGTCCCTTCCCTTGCGGTACGGTTTGACCATAGGCGAGTTGGCGCACTCTATGAATCACGCTCAGAAGATCAACGCCGAGTTGACCGTGATTCCACTGGCAGAGTGGCGGCGGGAGTTGTGGTTTGACGAAACCGGCTTACCCTGGATTCCTCCTTCTCCGGCCATGCCGCATGTCTCGACGGCGGTGGTGTATCCCGGCATGTGTCTGTTGGAAGGCACGAACGTCTCCGAAGGACGCGGGACGGCGCTGCCGTTCGAGGTCTGCGGTGCACCATGGATTGAGGGAGAAGCGCTGGCGGCCGATCTGAACGCCCTGGCACTGTCGGGGGTACGCTTCCGCCCGACACAGTTTGTCCCCACGGCGTCTAAGTTTGCCGGGGAACTTTGTGAAGGGGTGCAAGTTCACGTTATGGACCGCACGGCGTTCCGCCCGGTGACGGTGGGATTGCATCTGTTGGCAGTGTTGAAGAGGCTGTATGCGGCAGAATTCGCGTGGTTGCCGCCGAGTGAGGAGGGCGCGCCCCCGCACATCGACCTGCTGGCAGGCACGGATCGGGTACGGTCCGCCATAGATGCGGGTGTGGATGTCGTCGAGTTAGTTGCAGAATGGGCAGAGGCAGTGGCGGGGTTCGAGGAGGCGTGCCGCCCGTATTGGCTCTACACGTAGCAGGAGCGACTGCAGAAGCGACTGACTGCAGAAGCGACTGCAGAAGCGACTGCAGAAGCGACTGAAGTCGCTACTACATAAAACATAATACATAAAACATAATAAAGGAGGTTCCATTGAGCAGCGCAGCCGTAAGCACACTGACCGTTTCAAGAAAAATATCGCTGTGGAAGTGGGTTAAACGCATCGCCTCGAATTATGTCGTCAGGATGCTCGCGCGCGCCCTCTTCACGATATGGTTTGTCACCACGCTGATCTTCTTCCTCGTGCGGTTGATGCCCTCCAATCCTATCGAGGTATACATCAACGAGTTGATTGTGCAATACAGCCTGCCCTACGAACAAGCACGTGACCAGGCTGCTTCTCTCTTTGCCATCGACTTGAATGCGCCGCTCTCCAAGCAATACGTGGACTACATGGTGCAACTTCTGCATGGGAATCTGGGCGAATCGCTGCGTTCGCCGGGTACCTCCGTTTGGAAAATTATCATTACTTTTCTTCCATGGACCATTTTCAGCGTCGGGCTGGGTCTCTTGATCAGCTTTCTCCTCGGCGTGTTGATAGGGATGCTTCTGGCATATCGTCGCCAGGCCCTCTGGGAACCGATCGTGTCCGGTATAGCTTCAATTTTAAGTTCTATTCCCAATTATATTATCGGCATTGTACTGCTCGTCTACCTGGGAGTCTACTGGGGGATCATTCCTATCAACCAGATGCGTGGCTCGCGGTCGCCGGGTATCCAGCCAGGCTTTACGTGGGTCTTCATCAAAGACATTTTCTTCCATGCAGCGATGCCTGTCTTCACTTATGTGCTTTCGACCATCGGATCGTGGATTCTTTCGATGAAAAGCAGTACGATTGGCACCTTAGGTGAGGACTACGTGACCGTCGCGCGGGCGCGCGGTCTCTCCGAAGGGCGAATCACCACCGCCTACGTGGGTCGCAATGCGATGCTGCCGCTCATCACCCAACTGCTCATCAGCATTGGTTTTGTTGTCGGCGGTTCCATTCTCATCGAGAATATCTTCGTTTATCAAGGGATTGGCTACCGTCTGTCGGCGGCGCTCACCACCCGTGACTATCCGCTGATGCAGGGCATTTTCTTGATTATCACGATTTCGGTGGTGCTATCCAACTTGATCGCCGATTTTGTCTACGGCTGGTTCGACCCCCGGGTGCGCGTCGCCGGAGGTGAAGGATGACCCCACAAGCCTTAATGCCCAAAACCGGCATCCGCTACTGGCCTGGCCGCGTGCTGCGCGGCATCGGCCGGTTTTTGAAGCTGATGAGTCGCAACAAAACCGGATTCGTCGGTTTTTTGATCTTCATTGGCTTTGTGTTGATGACTACCGTGGGAACGTTGTTCGTCCCCGAGGTTACGTCCGCCGACATCAACGCGATTTACGCGCCACCCACCTGGGAGCATCCTCTCGGTAACGACAGTCAGGGAAAAGACATTTTGTCGCAGATTGTGCATGGCGGTCGAGACATCCTGGAGATGGCGCTGCTCACCGGCCTCATTTCAACGTTCATCGGTGTGGCGCTCGGCTCGTTAAGCGCGCTCGTCGGCGGTGGCTTCGATGCCTTCCTGGCGATGTTGGCCGACATCTGGCTGACGATCCCTCAATTCCCCTTGCTGGCCGTGTTGGCTACGCTGATCAAACTCGACAATACGCTCCTGCTGGCGTTGTTGCTCTCGGTACTTTCGTGGGCCGGCCTGTACCGCTCGATTCGCGCCCAGGTCTATTCACTCAAAGAACGCGATTACATCGAAGCCGCTACGGCGCTGGATTTGGGGATGTGGCATATTATTTTTTCAGAAGTGTTGCCGAACATGTTGAGCTACATCGCTATCAGCTTCACCTTCGGGATGACCTCTGCCATTTACGCGCAGGTGGGTCTCGTCTTCCTGGGGCTGGTTCCTTTGACCCGCAACTGGGGTGTGATGATCAACCTGGCGTGGACGCAGGGGGCGATCTTTTTCAAGGACAGTGTTTACTTCATTATGGCGCCGGTGACGGCGATTGCGCTCTTCCAGTTGTCTATCGTTTGGATGAGTCGTTCGCTCGAAGAAATCTTCAATCCACGCCTGCGCACGGGGTAACATCATGAAAAAGCCACAGACCACGCAACAGATGGGAACTCAGGTGCCCTTGACGGTAGAAGACCTGTGGGTCGAATACCAGATCGAGCGCGGCGTTGTGAAAGCCGTGCGCGGGGTCAGTTTTAACCTGGCCAAGGGCGAAAGCCTGGCGTTGATCGGCGAAAGCGGCTGCGGCAAGACGACGCTGGGGGTGGCGCTGATTCGTCTGCTGGTCAAAGCTGCCCGCATCCCCAAAGGTGAAATCACCTACTGGCGCGACAACCAGGGACTGGATGTCCTTTCCTTGAAAGAGAGCGAATTACGCCGTTTCCGCTGGCGCGAGTGTGCGATGGTTTTCCAGTCGGCATTGAACGCCTTCAACCCGGTGCTGCGGATTTGGGATCAGATTCTCGATACGTCCAAAGCCCACGGTGGCATGTCGCGCCACCAGGTGCGAGAGCGCGCGATGCAGTTGCTCGAATACGTACAACTGGATCCCCGGCGTGTCATCGACGCCTATCCCCATGAGTTAAGCGGCGGGATGCGCCAGAGAGTGTTGCTGGCAATGAGCCTGCTCCTCGACCCCCAGATACTCATCCTGGACGAACCGACCACGGCGCTGGACATCCTGACCCAGCGGACGATCATCGATCTGCTGCGCCGGCTCAAGGAGGAGATGGGCTTTGCGATGCTTTTCATCTCGCACGATCTGGCGACCGCTGCCGAGCTGGCCGACCGTGTCGCCACCATGTACGCCGGCAGCATTGTCGAAATGGGACCGGTGGAAGACATTTTTTATCGTCCGGCCCACCCGTACACCCTGGGATTGATTCGCGCCGTGCCCACCGTCACCGGCGATTTCGAGAATTTGGCGTCGATTCCCGGCGCGCCGCCGGACCTCGTCGATCCCCCGCCGGGCTGCAAATTTCACCCGCGTTGTCCCTATGTGACTGAACAGTGTCGCGTCAAAGAGCCGCAACTCGAAACGCATTACAGCGAGACACACAGCGTTGCCTGCTTCAACGTCAAGCGGGTTCAGCAAGATACCCTCGATTTGCAAGAGCGCTACGCAAAATACGCGGGAGGAAAGGCACAATGAACGCGGGATCGGGCGAATATCTCATCGAAGCGCACAATCTGGTACGGCAATTTGGCTCGCGGCGTGAACGGGTCACGGCGGTGGATGACATCTCCTTTGGCATTCGAGAAGGAGAGGTGGTGTGTCTGGTCGGCGAGAGCGGCTGTGGGAAGACGACGACCGGCAAGATGATTGCCGGTTTGCTCAAGCCTACGTCCGGCCAGGTCTTTTACATGGGGAAGTCAGTGTGGAATGCCAAAGGCGACAAAGGCGAAGATTTCAAGACTTACCGGCTCGGTGTGCAGATTATTCACCAGGACCCGTATGCTTCGCTCAACCCCTCACACACCATCTACAAAATCATCAGTGCGCCGTTGTTGCACCATAAGCTGGCCGCCAATACTCAGGAAGCGCTGGATCGCGTGATCGAACTGCTCACCATCGTCGGGCTGTCGCCGGTGGAGGATTTTCTGTACAAGTATCCACATCAGTTGAGCGGCGGACAGCGCCAGCGGGTCTCGGTAGCGCGCGCCTTGACCGTCAACCCGCGCTTTATTGTGGCGGACGAGGCCGTGTCGATGGTGGACGTATCCATCCGCGTGGGATTACTCAACATGATGGCGAATTTGAAACGCGACCTCGGCGTGACGTATCTTTTCATCACCCACGATCTGGCGGTCGCCAAGTTTTTCGCCTGGGAAGGCCGTATCGCTGTGATGTATGTAGGCAGTATCGTTGAGTTCGCCTCGACGCCGCAACTGATCAACGCGCCCTTGCATCCTTACAGCAAGGCGCTGCTCGCCGCCGTGCCGGAAGCCGATCCAGAACTGACCCGCCACAAGCAGCGTGTGGAATTGCGCAGTCAGGATATTCCGAGTTTGCTGGCCCTGCCGGGCGGGTGTCGTTTTCACCCACGCTGTCCATATTTCGAGCCGGGATTATGCGACGTGAAGCGCCCGGCGTTGCTGCCGGCCGGCGAGAATCGCTACGTGGCCTGTCACATCGCCGCGCGGGAGGTAGGTACGCAGGCATGATCAGTCCGCAGTTGGGCAGAGCTGCCTTCAGAATCATTATGTTCGTCATCGTGATCTCGCTGATATTGTTGCTCTCTGTCACACCGGGAAGTGCCGAGTTTGTCGTCTCCGGCATCACATTGACTGTTGGAGTTTGTTGCGGTGTGGTGCTCTTTGTGCTGGTCCGCCGGCAACCGCGTTAGAACGTTGGAACGTTCCAGGTATCCATAAAAGAGGCTCCGCAGATTTTTGAGGGAGAAGGTACCGTTCCAACAGTTGGGTCAAGGAGGTGGGTATAAGGAAATAAGAAAGTGATGGTGCCATAATCGATGTCTGCGTTTCGAATATTTTACCCATAGTTTTGTAAGGAGGAGCTTAGATGAAGACTCAAAAGTTGTACAAGCGGCATTGGCTGGCGGTGCTGGGTGTGGTGCTGGTCCTTTCTTTTCTAACGAATTGCACAACACCGACACCGCAGATCGTCGAGAAGACTGTCGAGGTGGTGAAGGAAGTTGAGGTGGAGAAAACTGTCGAGGTCGAGAAGGTCGTCGAGAAGACCGTTGAGGTGGAGAAGATCGTCGAGGTGACGGCTGTTCCGACCGGCCCTGGCGTGTTCAACGGCGCGTATCCCTATCAGGTGCCGCCGGTGGGCCATTTTAACGCCTTTGCTACCAATGGCATTCCTCAGGGGATTGGCATCTATCGTTCGCTCATCCAGCCTTCATTTGCGATGTATATGTGGGCTGATGGCTCCTGGGTGCCACAATTGGCGGAGAGCTGGGACATTGACGCGGCTGCCGCAACGTTGACCGTTTACCTGCGCAAGGGCGTCAAGTGGAGCAACGGCGACGATTTCAATGCCCAGGATGTGATCGCTACCTTCAATTGCCGCCGCCTGGTCAACGGCACGGTCTGGCGCTTCCTGGAAAGCGTCACGGCGAAGGATGATTACACCGTCGTCTTCAAGATGTCCGATCCTTCCACCATCGTTGAGCGCTATGTTGTGCGCAACGAATACATCGTGGATCGGGCCACCTACGGCGAATGGTCGGATAAGGTTCAGGCTTTGGTTGACGCCGGTAAGGACAAGGACTCCGATGACTGGAAAGCCCTCTTGCAGGACTTCAACGCTTTCCGCCCGGAAAGTGTCAATGCCACCGGCCCTTACAACATCGACGTTGCCAGCATCAACGAAGCGCGCATGACCTTGGTGAAGAACCCCACTTCCTACTGGGCCGACAAGGTCAAGTTTGACATCGTCTACCTGTACAATGGCGAGACGCCGACTGTCACCCCCCTCGTCCTCGCGCAGCAGGTGGACTATGCCACCCACGGCTTCCCTCCCGCCACCGAGAAGGCCTTCGTGGCTGCCGGCGTGCGCATCATCCGCCCGCCCATCTACTCCGGCCCGGCGCTGTTCTTCAACCACACGATCTACCCCCTCAATGTCAAGGAAGTCCGCCAGGCGATTGCCTACGCCGTGGATCGCAACCAGAATGGCGTCGTCTCCCTGGGCGACTCCGGCAAGGCGGTGAAGTATATGGCCGGCTTCAGCGACAACATGGTGCCGCTGTGGGTTGATGCCGCCAAACTGAACACCTATGATCTCAATCGCGACAAGGCCACGCAACTGTTGGAAGGCCTGGGCTTCAAGAAGGGCGCTGACGGCGTCTGGGTTACGGATCAAGGCCAGAAGATGGAATACGAGCTGACCGCGCCCGCCGAGTACGCCGACTGGTCCGCCGCCGCCGAGAACCTGGCGAACCAACTGACCGAGTTCGGGATCAAGACAACGTTCCGGGGAGTCAATTTCCAGCAGCATCCGATTGATATTAACCAGGGCAACTTTGAACTTGCCATCCGGGGTTGGGGCGCTGCTGACCCGCACCCCTTCGCTTCCTTCGTTCAGGACTTCTTCACGCACAACATCGATGCGGCGGAAGGCCCCGGCATGAGCTTCGACCTGAACGTGACGACCGAGTGCTGCGGCGACCTCAACCTTGAATCCCTGATCGAGAACTCGACCAAAGGACTCGATACCGCGGCGCAGAAAGACATCGTCTCTCAAGTCGCACAATCTTTCAACGAACTGCTGCCCATCGTCCCGCTGTGGGAGCGCTACGGCAACAACCCGGCGATGGACGGTCTGCATACCTGCGGCTGGCCGGCCGACGACAACCCCATCTACAAGAACAGCCCCTACGCCGACTCCTTCGCCGTGATGATGATCATGGACGGCACGCTGTATCCCTGCAACCAGTAAGCACTGCGTGGCATAAAATCGGCAGGTGACGTTCTTCCTTAAAACAGGCAGTGTCACCTGCCCTTTTTCATAACTACAGGACTTACGCCGGCCTGGTTCGAATCAAGTGGCGGAGGATTTGTAGTGACGCCTTCAGGCGTCTCTTAGGAGCTAAGAACGGCTAAAGCCGTCACTACAAACGGAAATTTGCGTAAGTCCTAAGGCATTGCAGACGCAGATTCCCGCCGGTTTACGTTGATTTTTGGTAACTATTCAGCCGCCCTTGCCAGGTGGCGAACGGGACTTTGGGGAGAGCACATAATAGGTGACCCCTTCGGTAGGTGATGACCCTCTCATCCCCCAACCCCCTTCTCCCCCGCAAGCGGGGAAGAAGGGGGCGAAAAAGAGGGGGTGTGGCGGGCAGCTTCGCTGCCCGCCACACCCCCTACAAAAATCCCCCTTCCTGGGGAGCAGGGGGGATGGGCTGATAGATATGATTAAAGAAGCGACTGAAGTTGCTACTGCACAGTCGCTATTCCACAACAGCCATGAAAAACCTGATTTTGATGACGGCCATCGGCGTGATTCTGTTCATGTCCAGGGGAATCGTCGGGCCGATCACTTCGTTATACGTCGAATCCCTGGGCGCGAATTATTTGACGATCGGCGTGTTGAGTGCGATGACCTCACTGACGGCCATCGTGTTTAGCACCATGTGGGGGCACTTGTCGGACAGACGGGGCCAGCGCAAGCTGTTTCTCGTCGGTGGACTGGCAGTCCTGGCGTTCAGCACCGGCTTGATGGCCATCGCGCCTACCTACGTTTACCTGTTTCCGCTCAACATCGTCAGCGCCGCCGCCCAGGCCGCTTACACCGTCGTAAGCCTGGCTTTGATGGGAGATATCCTGGAGCAGAGCGCCGGCGCGCGGGGACAGCGGATGGGCCTCTATCGCGGTCTGGGTTCGCTGGGATTTGGCGTACTGGCTTTCTTTTCGGGCAGCATAGCCGACCGGTTGTCGCTCCGCACGCCGTTCGCCCTGTCCGCCGGCTTCCTGGTCGTGGCGGTTCTCCTGGCGCTCCAGGTGGAAGAAGCCCCCCTGCAACCGACGGCAGTCACCGCACCTATCATCCCACCGGCAGCGTCGACGCCGGAAAAACCCGTCACGGCACTCCCCTTGCCGCCGTTGCTCATCTCGATGTTCCTGTGGTCGCTGGTGACGGGCGCGGTCTATGCGGTGTGGGCCAACTATATGGTTGGCGAACTGGACTTCACCCCATCGCAGATGAGCCGGTTGTGGGGTCTGGCGTCGTTCTCCGAATTTCCGCTGATGATTCTAACCGGCGCTATGTCTGACCGCATCGGACGGCTGCCGACCCTCAGTCTGAGTTTCTGCGCCTGGACGATGGTTTTTCTCGGTTACGTCGTCACGCCGTTCATGCCGTGGATTGTCCTCGTGCAGCTCATGCGCGCCTTCGCCTATTCCGCCTTCACCGCCGCGTCGATGACCTACGCCACCGAAGTGCGCACCAAAGCCCAGCGCGGGCGCATGTCGGGATTGTACAACAGCGCGGGCAGCATCGGCGCCATCCTCGGCTCCACCATGGGCGGTGCGCTCGCGCAGTTCGCCGGCACGCCTACGATGATTCTCACGAGTGCGGTGCTCGTTTTTTGCGGTGCACTTTACATGGCGGTAGCAGCCTTGCAACACCGACGATTTCTAATTTCTAATTTCTAATTTCTAATTTGCTCAGGAGTTCCTATGTTCCCAATGCCTAGAACACTGAATTTACCGCAGGGATCGCTGGATGGTCTTCCGCCGGTGGCCGAATATGACTGCCGGCGCGTCAACGAGCCGATCACCGTCGATGGCCGGCTCGATGAACCGGTCTGGCAGCGGGTCGCGTGGTCCACACCGTTCGTCAAGATGGACACCGGCGCGCCGGTGTCGCTCGATTCGCGCGTGGCCCTGTTGTGGGATGATGCTTACCTGTACGCTGCCTTCAAGTATGAGGATCACGAAATCTGGGGCACGCACGTCGAACATCACGATCACGTCTACAACCGCGACAGCGACGCCGAGATCTTCGTCCACGGCGACGGCGTCTATTACGAGCTGGGCGTCAATCCCATCAACACGATCTATGAGGTTTTCTGGACGTGGGTAGAGCCGGTTGTCGAGCGCCGCGACATCGCGCGATTGAATCACTTCTTCGCTCTCGAAAATTTCTTCTACTTCTTGCCCCGGCTGAACGAGCCCCTGGGGCGCATCGGCGAGCGGGACTGGGAACTGCCCGGCCTCAAGCACGCCGTTCAGGTCGATGGCAGTCTCAACTGCCCCGCCATCCGCGACAACGGCTGGACCGTCGAATTTGCTTTGCCGTGGGCAGGGCTGCAAGCGCTCGGCAACCCAACGCCGCCACGTCCCGGCGACGTCTGGCGCATTGGCGTCTCGCGCTGCCAGCACTTTCACGACGCACAAGGGAACAACATCGCTGTCGACTGGTCGTGGAACCGCCACGGCTACATCAACATGCATATCCCGGAGCGCTGGAGCAAAGTGCGCTTTGTGGAGCGGGTAGTGTAGAAAGGCGGATTCCCCAACTTGGGGGAACTGCCGCGTATAAATAAAACCCGAACAAGTTCGGGATTCCTGTTCTTGGGAGTAAGAAATGAAAGTTTTAGTGGGTGCAATTGGACATGAATCGAATACATTTACGCCGTTTTTGACACGCCTGGAAGATTTCCGCCCGCGCTACGGGCAGGACACACTCGCGCCGCCGGTCCGCCACGGTGCGTTTGGCGGCATCGTCGCTACATTGCAGGCGCGCCGTGATGTCACACTTGTCCCGTCGGTTACGGCGCACGCAATGCCCGGCGGCGTAGTCGAGCGGGGAGCCTTCGAGACGCTGAAGGGCGCGTTGCTCGAAGCCGCCCACGACGTCGATGGCGCCTGTATCTTCCTCCACGGCGCGATGCGGGCTGAAGGTGTAGACTACGCGGAAAACGACATCCTCACGGCGCTGCGCGCCAGACTGGGCCCGGATGTGCCGATCACCGTCGCCCTGGATATGCACGCCAACATCGTCGCGGAGACCGCGCAGGCTGTTGATGCGTTGGTCGCCTATCACACCGCGCCCCACGATGATGCTTACGAGACCGGCGTCAAAGCCGCCGAGATGTTGTTCTATTTGCTGGAAGGGGGGTGTTTGACCATGGGCTGCACCAAAATCCCATTCTTGCTCCCCGGCGAGAAGGCCGAAACATCCGTCGGCGCGATGCGCGAGATGATGCAGCTCGTGGCCGGCCTGGAAGCGCAGCCCGGCATCGTCTCCGCCTCGTTGATGAACGGCCACTGCTGGGCCGACGTCCCCGACATCGGCGTGAGCGCCGTCGTGGTCGCCGACAACAACGTGGCGCTGGCCCAGACCGAAGCGGACCGCCTTGCCGCCGCGTTCTGGGATCGCCGCGCCGATTTCGACTTCCACACGGAGGCATATCCGGTAGACGAGGCAGTGCGCGTCGCCATGACCGCGCCCGAATCCACCGTTTTCCTCTCCGACTCCGGCGACAACCCCGGTGCGGGCGGCACAACGGATGTGACGGTGGTGCTCGAAAGTCTGCTGCGGCAGGGTGCGACGAACACCGTCGTCGCCGCGATCTGGGATGCAGAGTCGGTCGCCGCATGCATCGCTGCCGGCGTGGGACGCGAGGTCAGCCTGAGCATCGGCGGCAAGCTCGATGTGCGGCATAGCCAGCCGCTGCCCGTCACCGGTGTCGTGCGCCTCATCTCCGATGGCGACTATTACTGGGGTGGCATCCGTGAGCCGGGACGCCTGGTACAGCGCGGGCCAATCGTGGTACTCACGGTGGAGGGCGTGGACGTGGTACTTTCCGCCAACCGCCTCAGCATCGAAGAACCGGAGCACCTGCGCAGCCTGGGCATCGAACCGTTGGCGTACAAGATCGTCGTCCCCAAGCGCGGCTACTTGACCACGCCGCTGCACGTCATCAGCCCGCGTTCCATCCTTGCCATCAGCCCCGGCGTGACGAACTGCGACGTGCGGCAGTTGGAGTACCGGCGGGTGCAGAGGCCGATGTATCCGCTGGATGAGTTTTAGATTGGACATTCTTTGGAGGTAAACCATGTTTGAAACCCTAGTGCTTCTACCCCATCCACGTCATCTGACGTGGCTTGAGGGAACATTCACATTCACGGACGGACGGCTCGTGGCGTTGGATCCACGTCAGGCGCAGGCGGTGCGGTTCGCCGGACTGCGGTTCTGCGCGGCAGCGCGACGGTATCTTGGTCTGGAGTGGGACGTGACCGCGAGCAGCGCCGTCCCCGCCGGGCAGGTCGGCCTGACGCTGGCGATCATGCCCGAAGCGGTCGCGTATCCTGAGGGCTACCGCCTCCGCGTCGCGCCGGAGGGGATCACGGTTTATGGGGGTGACGCGGCCGGCGTCTTCTACGGCGTTGGCACGCTCATCCAACTGGTGCAGCAGGCGGCAGGGGGCGTGTTGCCCTGTCTGGAAATCACCGACTGGCCCGACTTCCCGGCGCGCGGGCTGATGTTGGACGTCAGCCGCGACAAAGTCCCCACGCTGGAAACATTGTTCGCGCTGGTGGATCGTCTGGCAAGCTGGAAGGTCAACCAGGTGCAGCTCTACACTGAGCACACTTTCGCCTACCGCCAGCACCCGGAGGTATGGAAGGATGCTTCTCCGCTGACGGGCGCGGAGATTCTCGCGCTCGATGCCTATTGCCGCGAGCGCTTCATCGAACTCGTGCCTAACCAGAACTCCTTCGGGCACATGAAGCCCTGGCTGATCCATGAGCGGTACGCGCATTTGGCCGAGACGCACGGCGAGATTAAGACGCCGTGGGGCAATTACACGATGCCAGGGCCGTTCAGCCTCGCGCCGGAGCATCCCGGCAGTCTGGAACTGATCCGCAGCCTCTACGACGAGCTGTTGCCGCACTTCACCAGCCACCAGATCAACGTGGGCTGCGACGAGACAATCGATCTGGGACAGGGAGCAAGCAAAGCAGCCTGCGAGGCACTTGGTGCGGGCCGGGTCTACCTTGATTTTCTGCTGAAGATTTACCGCGATGTGACGCGGCGCGGTTACACGATGCAGTTCTGGGGCGACATCATCACCCACTACCCCGACCTCGTGCCACAACTGCCCCACGACGTGATCGCGCTGGAATGGGGCTACGAGTTCGACCACCCCTTCGACGCGCATGGTGCGCAGTTCGCGGCGGCGGGCGTGCCCTTCTACGTCTGCCCCGGCACCGCGACGTGGAACAGCCTCGTCGGGCGGACGGACAACGCGCTCGGCAATCTCCTCAACGCCGCCGAGAACGGCCTCAAGCACGGGGCCAGCGGCTACCTCAACACGGAGTGGGGAGACAACGGCCACTGGCAATATCTGCCGATGAACTATCTGGGCTATGGCGTCGGCGCGGCGTACTCGTGGTGTCTGGAGGCGAACCGCGCACTCGACGTGCCCGCCGCTATCAGCCGCTTTGCCTTCGATGACGCTTCCGGCATGATGGGAAAGATCGCCTACGATTTGGGTAATGTCTACCAGGTACCGCATGTTCCGCGCTTGCACAATTCCAGCATCCTCTTCCACCTGCTGCAAGGCGCGGTGGGGGATAAAGAACATTTCACAGACGTGACAGTCGAAGACTTCGAGACGACACTGGAACGCATCGACGCGATTCTAGCGCCTCTTGCCGGCATCCCGATGCACTGCGCCGACGCCGATTTGATCAAGCGCGAATTCGCCAATGCCGGGCGGCTGCTGCGTCATGCCTGCCGCCGCGCGCTGCAACTTTTGGGACAAGAAACGGACAACGCCGCCATGCGCGCCGATCTGGAAGAGGCCATCGCCGAACACAAAGCCCTATGGCTGGCCCGCAACCGTCCCGGCGGCCTGGACGACAGCCTGAAGTACTTCGATGCTTTGCGTAAAGCCTATACATAGTTTGGAACTATAGGACTTAACTGTTCAGCCCCCTATCCCCCGTCCCCTTTCCCCCCGCTGAGCAGGGGGAAAGGGGAGTGGAAAGACGGCGGTGTGGCGGGCGGCTTCGCCTTGGAGCAGGGGGCATGGATTTCAGCAACGCTGATACGATTTTGCAGAACGCCGTCGGCGTCATCACGCCGGCGGCGCAACTTGTCGTCCGGCATCACGGTACGGTAGTCTTCTCCGAAGCGTTCGGTTGGCTTGATCCGGAGACACGTCAGTGCGCTACCCGGCGCGACACGCTGTTCGACATGGCCTCGGTGAGTAAGCTGTTCACCGTCACGGCCTTTATGACGCTCGTCGAAGAAGGCCGCATCGCGCTCGATACGCCGGTTAGCACCGTCTTGCCGGAATTCAGTGGATTGCGTCCTATCCAGCCTTACGAGGATCCGCTCAATCCCGGCGGGATGGTCGCTATGGCCGCCGGCGACGGTTTTGTGGATGCCGGTCGTGTCACGTTTCACAATTTACTTACCCACACTTCCGGCCTGCCGGCATGGCGTCCGCTCTACCGCCAGCCCACCGCCGCTGCCGCCCGTCAGATGGCGCTAGACACCTTCTTTTCGTATCCCACCGGCACACAGGTCGTCTACAGCGACATCGGCTTGATCCTGTTGGGGATGGCGATAGAGCGTCTGACCGGACAATCCCTCGACGCCGCCGTGCACGACCGTGTCACTGCGCCGCTGGAAGTGCAAAATACTCGCTACCTCTCCGTCTCTTCCGTGCAATCCGTTGAGAACATCGCACCGACGGAATTCTGTGTCTGGCGCAACCGGCGCATCGTCGGCGCCGTTCACGACGAGAACGCCTACCGTTTCGACGGCGTCGCCGGGCACGCAGGGATTTTCTCCACGGCGGAGGACGTGGCCGCGTTTGGGCAGATGTTTTTGGATCGTCCGACCGGGCAAAGGCGCGGATTCCCGTTGCTGTTATCTTCTACGGTGGATACGATGACGTGCTGCTACACCGACGGCATCGGCACACGCCGCGGCCTGGGTTTCGCGCTGTGGCTGCCCGATTCAGAAGCCAGCGGCAACCCGTTCAGCCAAAGCGCGTTCGGGCACACCGGCTTCACCGGCACGTCTCTGTGGATGGACCCGGAGCGCGAGTTGGTGGTGGCGCTGCTCACCAATGAGGTCTACAACGGGCGCGTGAACAGGAGTATTGCCGCCCTGCGGGTTGCAGTGCATCGGTCGATTGTGGAAGGTGCATGAGGCTCACCAGCGTCGCAGCATTTCCACGAGCAAGCGTACCCCAAAACCGGTCGCCCCTTTGGGGGTGTAAGGCAAATCTTTCTCGCTCAGGTCTAGCCCGGCGATGTCGATATGGACCCAGGGGACGCCATCCGGCACAAACTTGCTGAGGAAATAACCGCCGATGATGCTACTGGCAGCGCGCCCGCCGACATTTGCTACATCGGCCACCGTGCTCTTGAGTTGCTCGCCGTATTCCTCGAACAGCGGCAACGGCCAGACACGCTCGAACGTGGCCTCGCCGGCAGTATGCAGGCGCGCGATGAGCGCCTCGTCGCCCATCACCGCCGCCGCGTGGTCGCCCAGGGCGACGACTCGTCCACCGGTCAGCGTCGCTATGTCGAAAATGGCTTGCGGCGCGAAGGTCTGCGCGTAAGTGAGCGCGTCCGCCAAAATCAGACGGCCTTCGGCATCGGTGCTGAGGATTTCGATGGTCAAGCCTTTGAGCGAGTGCACCACGTCGCCCGGCTTGGTGGCGTGCGCGTCGGGCATGTTTTCGGTCAGCGGCATGAGGCCGACGACGTGCAAGGGCAAGTCGAGTAGAGCTGCTGCCCGCAGTGCGCCTAACACCGCCGCCGCGCCGCCCATATCTCCTTTCATACGGTGCATATTCTCACTTGGTTTAAGCGAGATGCCGCCCGTGTCAAAGGTGATTCCCTTACCCACCAGCACCAGCGCCGGAAGATCGGCACGCCCGGCATTGTGTTCCAGGATGACCATGCGCGCGGGTTCGTCTCCACCCCGGTTGACGCTAAGCAGCGCGTGCATCCCCAAAGCCGTTAACGTCTCTTTGTCCAAAACCTGGCAGCGTAGCCCGGCCTCGGCAGCGATGTGTTGTGCGACTTCCGCGATGGCCGTCGGCGTGGCAATGTTCGCCGGACGGTTCACCAGGTCGCGGGTCAGCAGTGTGGATTCGGCCACAATCTGTCCCTGGCGGGCGCCGGCTTCGAGTGCTCTCTGGCGCGTCGCATCCCATTCCACGAGCGTCAGCGTGGTTAAATCAGGGCGCGCCTCGTCCAGATGCGTCTTGAGTTCATGGAAGCGATACAGGCCTAGCACGGTCCCTTCGACGACGGCAGCCGCGGCCTGCTCCGGCGGCATCTTGCCCACTCCCGCGCCGTGGACGATGGTGTGGAGCTGCGTCACGCCCAGGTCGCGGGCTTTCTTCGCCGCGCTCGCGGCGGCCTGGCGGATCACGTCCGGTGTGAACTTTTCGCGCTTGCCCAGTCCTACAAGGATCACCCGGCGCGCGGGAATCGCCCCGTGGGGATAGAGTACCGCTACCTCGTTGAGTTTGCCCCGAAAATCGCCACCGGCAATGAGCGCCTGAATTTGACCGCCGAGGGCGCTATCCACGGCGCCGGTAGCGCCGCCGGGAACCGTCACCCCCTCAAACAGGTTCACCACGACGGCCTGCGCCGCCTGGGTTTGAATAGCGCCTATCACAATCTCAGTCTGCATCGATATTTCCTCCTAACCCTGCGCCGCGACAGCACGCCGCGCATAGGGATCTTTGAAACGATTGGGGAACGCGGTGATGAGCCGGTTCACATGCTCTGTCAGTTGCGTGCGTAGAAAAGACGCCACTTCCCGATCGTAAGGGAAGTTGGTGATGAGGAACTCAAAAACCATATTCGTTTCGGAATTTTCCAGGTCGTTGGCCGTCTCATAGGCAGCGTCGAGATTGTCGATCCCGGCCAGGGTCTGTGCGGCGGATACATTACGTGTCTGTACGGCGAGGGCAAGCGCATCGTGATTGGCCGGTCCGGCAAGCTGCTCGGGACGTAGATTGCACCGCAAACGCTCCAGCCACAAAGCGTGTGAGACTTCGTCAAGTACATAGCGTTGCCAAAAATCGGCAATGTCACTCTCATGGGAGAATTTCTCGACCAGGCCCCGATAAAATTCAGCCGCCGTTTCCTCGGCCGCAATTGCCAATGCAAAAAGATCATCTACTGTGGCTTCTGGTATCATTTGACTGTTTCCTCGGAAAATAGTTAGAAGTTGCCGGTTACAAGCTGAGCAATATGACTGCCATCACCTCCAACATTATAGCAGACTTTTGCCAATACGTAACTATTCAGCCACCCTTGCCGGGTAGCAAACGGGGCTTGGGGAATGATTCATCATGGATGGATATGTCAGCTATAGGTGATGACCCTTTTATCCCCCAAGCCCCTTCTCCCCCGCAGGCAGGGGAGAAGGGGCTTAAGAAATACATCTATCGCGTCATCCAAGAGTGCCTGGCATACCAAAATCCGCGTCAAACCTGGTATAGGGAATAAGTTGCTTCGCCAGGGTTACTAGCCTGAATGGATACGCCAATACCCCCAGAAGTCCAAACGTCCAAGGGGGCTTGCTCCTTGACTCGCCTAACTTAAAGAACGTGATATGATAATTATAGTACAGGACTGACGCAAGCCTGGCTCGAATCAAGCGAGTGATGCCTTCAGGTGTCTCAGGAGCTAAGAGCGGCTGAAGCCGCCACTACCAACGGAAATTGGCATCAGTCCTATAGTGATGCCTTCAGGTGTCTTAGGAGCTAAGAGCGGCTGAAGCCGCCACTACCAACGGAAATTGGCATCAGTCCTA
>DAOOGN010000007.1:23572-71273 GCA_035415725.1 Anaerolineae bacterium
GCTAAGAGCGGCTGAAGCCGCCACTACCAGCGGAAATTGGCATCAGTCCTATAGTGATGCCTTCAGGTGTCTCAGGAGCTAAGAGCGGCTGAAGCCGCCACTACCAGCGGAAATTGGCATCAGTCCTATAGTCAAGGATGTTTATCGTTTCTCATTCGCTCAGGGTATAGCAATGGATAGTGTGGAGAGAGAATGAACACTGAAGAGCAAGCGCAAATCTATCAGGTCTTATACGCACGTCGTTATGAAATCGCCCAGGCCTGGCTGACATGGATAACGCAACTTAACCCAATCACAGCCGAGATGACCGACCTGTCATCTATTCTCCTGAAGGCAACCGAACAACTGATTCAATGGTTGGTTGCCGAACCTTTTACTGCCGAAGCAGCGCAAAAAGTTGGTCAGACTTTTGAAGGGATAGATAACCTGCAACCTGAGGCATTGCTCCAGGTGAACGATATGTTGGCGCGGGAACTGGTCAGCGGGTTGACGGCGGAGCAAATCGTTATGCTCCATCCTCGCGTCGTCAGTCTGATCGGAGCGTTGGACAGCGGTTTCTTCATCGGGAAAGCCGAACGTGCCAAGACCTTCGATATGAATGCGATGTCGATGATGAGTCATGATCTCAAAACGCCGATCAATGCCATCACCGGCTTCTCGCGTGTCATCCTCAAAGGCATCGACGGCCCGATCACGGAGTTTCAGCAGCAAGATTTGACATCCATCTACGACGCCGGGCAGAAATTGCTCGCTATGATCGATGAAGTCTTCCGCACGGCCAAGAACGATGCCGCTAAGACCAACATCTACCCACCGACTTTCGATATGGCCGATTTGCTGGGGGATGTTTTACGGGTCAGTCAACCCATTCTCGCCCGGCGCGAGAATGAGCTGGAGATACATTGTAGAGGTGAATTGGGCGATATGAGCGCCCATGTTTCCATGGTACGCTGGGTGCTGCTAGGATTGCTCTATTATGCCTCTCGATTCGGCGGTCGAGGCACCATTTCTCTTGCCGTGAGCCGTGAAAAAGTCCAGGAGATGGACTGGTTCTTTTTCGACATCACGGTGAAAAAGACGGATCAGGAAGCGGCGAATGCCACTATTTGGCCGGGAAGCAAGGAACAAGAAAGCTCAGACATTGCCTTCATCACCAGTAAACGCTTTTGCGAGGAGCTGGGCGGTAATCTCATGACGGAGCGCGGCGACGACGGCCTTACCAGGTTCAGCGTGCGCCTGCCGGCATGTTAGTCGCCCGGCGGGGTGAAAATGTAGGGTGAGTGATGAGACCTGTCAGGTCTTAAGCTGACGACCGGACTATTTAACTGGCGTTCACCAGCGGTGGAATGAAAACTTTTCACCACAAAGTACACACAGGATGCAAAGAAGGTTGTTTTCCTCTGTGAACCCTGGGTGCTCTGTGGCTATTTTTCAAGGGAGAAGACTATGCAAACAAATATCAAAGTTTTGGCCTGGCTACATGTGATCCTGGGGATCATGGGGCTGCTGATCGGTTGCACTGTCGTGACTATGCTGTGGGGTGTGGGAATCATCTTCGGCGACCACGAGGCATTGAGCATCCTGACCATTGTGGGCCTGTTTGTCGCCGGCGTCACGGTCTTGTTGTCTGCCCCTACTATCGTCGCCGGCATTGGGCTGCTTCGCTACCGCTCCTGGGCGCGGGTGCTGGCCTTGATCCTGGCCTTTCTCGACCTGCCCGCCTTTCCGTTCGGCACCGTGTTCGGCATTTATACCTTTGTCTCCCTGCTGCACTCCGACGCCGCGGCGCTGTTTACGAAATAACGTCCGCCGTATCCAAGCCTGGGGGCGGGCTGTCAGTCCATGCCATGGCATTGACAAGGGTGTAACATAACTCAATTCCTGGTTTTCATACTCTTGATGTCTTATCCTATGGAGTGCTAAGCTATTGCCCATTGTTGGAGCTATCCCGTTTATCCTACGTCACGTGAAGTCGGAGGATATGACCGGATTTCGTCTGCTTGCTCTGACCATTCTTTATGTTCCCCTGGCTATGGCGGCTCTCCAAGGAGTTATGCACTGGCGAGGCTATGGGCTACCAGAGCTGGCGTCGACGCCCCCTCTGCCCGGCATTTTCCTCGGGCTGGCAGGGGGATCGTTTCTGCGGCGCTCAATCTGTTCACAGATCTGAGGATCAAGGCCCTTACGCGAGAAGACTTCTCTTCGACGCTCAAACAGATAGGTCACTTCACGGCAGGATTGATTTCAATGATTGTTGTCAGTTGGCTGGCCGGTGGATAGCATCCTACGCCGCAGCGTTGGCTGCCCTGGTAAGCCATAAGACAACGCGCGTGCGGTGGGAAGTCGCCCATGCCCTGGCTTTGGTGGCCACTCTGGCTCCGGCCCAAATTGAATCTTTGCTTCCACAGTTGGCCGAGACGCTACGCACCGATGCCAGTGTCATTGTTCGCGATTATACTACTGATGCTATCGCAAACTATGCAGCGACAGGGAAGGCAGCGGCAGAGAAAGCCTATCCTTCGTTGAAGGAAGCGCTCCTAGTTTGGAACGGCAAACAAGCTGGACATGCGTTGAAAGGACTGGCTAATGTAGCCAGGAAAGTGCCTGCTGTACACGACGAACTACGCTCCATAGCCGAAGAATATGCCTCTAGTGGCCGAGCGGTTGTGCGCAAGGCGGCAAAAGAGCTGCTCAAAACCATTGAAGTGTCGGCAGAAAGGGTGAGCTAATAAGTTTGTAAGGGGTGTGAGGGGTGGCTTCACCGCCCCCACACCCTCACTTTTTCGCCCTTCCCACTCCCTTGGCGGGGGAGAGGGTGGGTGGGCGAATTGCCCATTCGCCCCCCCATGCACCCCGAAGCGGGCAAGTTGCACTTCACTTCTGAAACAAGAGTATATACTCATGCTTGAAGATATAAAATCCGCCGACCAGGGCGCGGTAACGCCATAGTTCCTTCTGCTCGCGTTTGCCCCGTGTCGCATCGAAATTCTTGACGATGATGCTCTTGAGCTTATACCCCTGTGCCATCACGGCCTGCATCAGGTAGAAACCGAGCGGAATCCACTCGCCCTTCACGTACTTGTCGCCGATGACGATGGTTAAGTAGCGCTCTCGCTCCAGGAAAGGCGTCACGCGCCCCACAATTTCCGCGAACTGCGCCACGAAGACATCCACCGAAGCTGCGTTGGAGAGGTCGCGGTCGTCCTCGCTGAAGCGGATGATGTCATGGTAGGGGGGGTGCATCAATACCAACTGCACCTGCGCGATGCCACGTTCCGCCAACATCGCTGCATAATCCACCTTGCGGCTGTCCCCCTGGACCACGTCCGCAACGACGCCGTGGGGGTTAGGCGCTGCGGCCACAATCTCGCGGGTGCGCGCCGCGATGTCGGGGTTCAATTCCACGCCGATGCCGTTGCGGCCCAAGCGCAGACATTCCAGCAGGGTTGTGCCGCTGCCGACGAAGGTGTCCAGCACCCAATCCCCTCGTTTGGTGTAACGCAGGAGCATCTGGTGCGGAATCTGCGGGATGAAGTTGCCCCAATACCAGGCTTTGTGCGCGCCGGAGTTGTCGCGCCGCTCCATCACCCACAGGCTGTCGGTGATGATCTCGTCGTACTCCTTCCAGCGATTGAGGTTGATGTCGTTGATGGCGCCGGTGCGGACTTCGACGGCGGCTTTGCGCAAGCGCGCGATGTAGTAACGGGTGCGCTGGAGCGTGTGCGTGGCGAGGATTTGATCCAGGTCAGCCAGCAATACGTCGCGGGGGAAAGTGACACTCTGGTCTGCGGATGGCACTGCATCCTCGATTCCACCCGGCTTCCAGGCCGCCACCCGGCCGCGCAGGGCGGTGATGTGCGAGCGCACCGCCTCCAGGTCGTCGTCGGTCAGGCAGGCGTCCAGTAACTCGAGTAGGGCGTCGCGTTCCAGGGTGATAGGGGTCTCATCGTCAAAGTCGTTGCCTGTCATTCCGTCAGCATTGTATGGCCCAGATGATGTCGGACAGCGTCTCCTGCTCCGGCGTGAAAGTAAACCGCTGCAAACGCGCGGCGTCGAACGTCGCCACGTAGTCGCGGACGATGCCGCTCAGCCACATCAACTCTGCTTTGAGCTTCCAATGTGCGCCGCCGGCTGCGTACAACACGATAAACAACCGGTTAGCATAATGCTGACGCTGTTCCTGGCTCTGCGCACGGTACAACCATTCGATAAGCGCCGTCGGATGGTTGACCGCGTAGGTGAGATCGTGGCCGAAACCGCGCGGAAACACCGAGGTCTTGTGATCGAAGCGCACACCGTTCAGTGTGAAATCCACCAGGCGATCCCGTTGATTCTCTGCCGGCGTCACGCCGTCCAATGCCGCGAAAATGTCCTCCACCGCCCGCGCCGACCAGAAGTTGTACCAACGATTCAGCGCGTAATCGAAGAATGCCTCGCGCTCCGGTGCCGCGCCAAAGCGACGCTCCAACTCCGCCAACAGCGGCTCAAAGAGCGGTATATCATAGACGAAGCGCGTCTGCGCGTCGAAGAGATCGTTCTGCACCCGTCCCCAGCGATAGGGATAGGCCCAGCGCTTTTTCAGTTCGCGCTCGCGCGCTTGAAGAGTTGAGGCATTCATGCAGTCCTATTTCTATAAGCCCATCCCCCCTTTTTCCCCGCTGGCGGGGGAGAAGGGGGTTGGGGGGATGAGAGGGTCATCACCTATAGCCGACGTATCAACCCATGATGCACCCTCCCCAAAGTCCCATTTACAACCCGGCAGGGGTGACTGAATAGTTATGTTGCATCTATTATAACATACTCTGCCCACACCGCGCGCAAAGTCCCAAGACATTCAATGATAGACAAATTCCAGGAACAGGAGTACACTTTCTTGCATACTCAACACAAACAGGAGGTGTCGTTTGATAACCCAACACGTGGCGTCTTATGGAGCGTGGAAATCTCCCCTTACATCCGACTTGATCGTCTCACAGTCCATTAGTTTGGACGGCGGCATGTTCGACGGCGACGATGTGTACTGGCTGGAAGGCCGTCCCGCCGAGGCCGGCCGCAACGTCATCGTCAGGTATAGGGCCGACGGGACCACGCTGGATGTGAATCCCGCACCGTTCAACGCGCGCACCCGCGTTCACGAATACGGCGGCGGCGCGGTTCTGGTGGATCACGGCGTCGTGATTTTCAGCCATTTCGCCGATCAGCGGCTGTACCGCGTGATGCCAGGCGGCGTCCCGGAAGCGCTCACGCCGGCAACGCCATGGCGTTATGCCGATGGCGTCGTCGATCACGCGCATCATCGGCTGATCTGTGTGCGCGAAGATCACACCGAAGCCGCACTCACAGCGCATGGTGAAGCTGTGAACACCATCGCCGCCATCGCGCTGGACGGAAGCCAGGCGCAACACGTCCTCGTCTCCGGCAACGACTTCTATGCTACGCCGCGTCTGAGTCCCGACGGGCACACGCTCACGTGGCTCACCTGGCGGCATCCCAATATGCCGTGGGACGGTACGGAGCTGTGGAGCGCCGAGGTGCAAGCCGATGGTTCGCTGGCGAACGCCACCTTAGTGGCCGGAGGCGAGAATGAATCCATCTTCCAACCCACATGGTCGCCCGACGGACAGCTCTACTTTGTATCGGATCGTAACGGGTGGTGGAACCTGTACCGGCTCGATGGCGGAAAGGCGGAACTTCTCATCGAGATGGAAGCCGAGTTCGGCGCGCCACAGTGGACCTTCGGCATCTCCACCTACGCCTTCGAGTCCGCCGAGCGGATTATCTGTACGTACACGCAAGACGGCATCGACTCTCTGGCAAGTCTGGACACCCAACGCAAAACCCTGACGCCGTTGGACACATCTTACACCGACATCGGCGGTGTCCAGGCCGTGCCGGGGAAGGTGCTGTTCCGCGGGGCGTCGCCGACCTGCGCTGCCTCGCTCGTACTTCTCGATCTGGCAACAGGCCAACAGATGGTTCTCAAGCGCGCCAATGCTGTCGAGATCGACCCAGGCTACCTCTCCATTCCCCAGTCTATCGAATTTCCGACCGGCGGGGGGTTGACGGCGCATGCGATCTTCTATCCACCGCAAAATCAGGACTACATAGCGCCGGCAGGCGAAAAGCCCCCGCTTCTGGTTCTCAGCCACGGCGGGCCGACGGGAGCCGCCAGCAGCGCGCTCAACCTGGGACTGCAATATTGGACCAGTCGCGGCTTTGCCGTCCTCGACGTGAACTACGGGGGCAGCACTGGCTACGGGCGCGCTTACCGTGAGCGGCTGAACGGGCAGTGGGGCATCGTCGATGTGGACGACTGCGTCAACGGCGCCCGCTATCTGGCCGGGCAGGGCTTGGTCGATCCCCACCGCCTGGCTATTCGCGGCGGTAGCGCGGGCGGCTATACGACGCTCTGTGCGCTGACCTTCCGCGACGTTTTCCAGGCCGGCGCGAGTCACTACGGCGTGAGCGACCTCGAAGGGCTGGCGACCGACACGCACAAGTTCGAGTCCCGCTACCTGGAGCGCCTCGTCGGGCCATATCCGCAGCGCCGCGACCTGTACATCGCGCGTTCGCCCATCCATCATGTGGCAAACCTCAACTGCCCGGTCATCTTTTTCCAGGGGCTGGAAGACAAAGTTGTGCCACCATCCCAGACCGAAACGATGGTTGCAGCACTGCGCGCCAAGGGCATTCCGGTGGCTTATCTGTCCTTCGCGGGCGAACAACACGGTTTCCGCCGCGCGGAAAATATCAAGCGTGCGTTAGACGCCGAACTGTATTTCTATGGGCGCATCTTCGGCTTTGCACTGGCCGAACCCGTTGAGCCGGTGGAGATCGAGAACCTTTTTTAGTTTTTGCCCCGGATGACACGGATTGCACTGATTTTTTATACTTTGCGTGTAAATCTGTACTCGTCAGGATGATCTTGAACATTACAGGGGGGATTTTTACCGCCGAGAGCGTCGAGTTTGCAGGGATTAAAGAGAGGGGTGGCGGGTGGCTTCGCTGCCCCCCCGTACCCCCTATAAAAAGCTCTCCTTCCCTGGGGAAGGGGGGATGGGCACACAGCAACATGCCTATCACGATTTGCGGGGAATTTGACCCTAAATGGAGTACGACTAAAATAGAGACAAGTCCAACCTCATGCGGCCATCGGCAAGGGTCATGGTCATGCTTGGCGAGTCCCACGCAGAAGCATGGTAGTTTAGAATGGACGAAGTCAGATAGAGTGAACGATCAGAGTGAACGATCAGAGTGAACGATCAGAAGGAGTGTAATGTGACCGAGAAATATGTCGAGCAGGAAAGACCGATGCCCACAGAGCGGTCTGCAACGACGCCGCTAGAAGGCACTCTCATTTTCAGTGGACTGGCTCATCCGCAACTGGCATCCAACATTGCTCATTACCTGGGGCTGGAAGTCAGCCCCTCTATCAGCCGCAAATTCTCTAACGACAATTATTTCGTGCATCTGGGTGTCAGTGTGCGATCCAAGCAAGTGTTTATCGTTCAGCCGCTTTCACCGCCGTGCAGTGACAATTTGGTAGAACTATTGCTGATGTTGGACGTGGCGCGCACCGCCGGGGCAAGCGGCGTCCATGCGGTGATTCCCTACTACTCTTATGCCCGTTCGGACAAGAAGGATGCGCCGCGCATCTCCATCGCCGGACGGTTGATCGCCGACCTGTTGGTGACGGCGGGCGCAACCCACGTCATCACGATGACGCTGCACTCACCGCAGGTTCACGGCTTCTTCCGCGTGCCCACCGATCATCTCACGGCTCACTCGGTCTTCGTCGAGCATCTCAAGACGAAAGACCTCAGCAACAGTGTGGTGGTCGCGCCCGATATCGGCCACGCCAAGCGGGCAACCAAGCTGGCGCGGGCGCTTCGTCTGCCTGTCGCCGCCGGTGAGAAGCAACGTCTCACCGATGACTCGGTCGCCATCACCGGTATGATGGGCGATGTGTGGGGTAAGGATGTGGTCTTGTTGGACGATGAAATCGCCACGGCCGGAACGATCATCGAAACCATCAAATACCTGCGGACATGCAATGTTCACAAGTTCACCGTGATCGGTACGCACGGCCTCTTCACCGGTCCCGCCGTGGAACGGCTCAACGCTATCGAGGAAATCGACGAAATTATCGTCACCGATACTGTCCCCCTCAAGGAAAACCAGCGTCCGCAGCGGCTGAAGGTCCTCTCGGTCGGTTCGATCTTCGGCGAGGTCATCCGCCGCAACGTCAAGGGGGAGTCGGTCGGTTCCTTGTTTGAGTTTTGGTCACTTCCCAATTAAGGAGAATAAAGATATGACAGATACAGTAGCGCCTGAGGAACATACTGAAGACTTCCCGCCGCAAGAGGCGCAGGAATACGCCAACGGGTGGCGCGCGTTCGCCACGCTCAGCCAGTTCCTCCAAGACGATGGCTGGTATCCCCAGCAACTCGATGAAAAAACCATCCATCGAGTCTATTTTGCCGGTGAAAACGGGGAACTGCGCTGCTACGCGCAAATCCGCGTCGACCTGGAGCAATTTCTTTTCTACGTGATTGCGCCCGTCAAAGCTCCGGAGAATGTGCGCCCGCTTGTCGCCGAGTACATTGCCCGTGCCAACTACGGCCTGCGCATCGGTAATTTCGAGATGGATTACACCGACGGCGAAGTCCGCTATAAAAGCAGTCTTGATTTTGAGGGAGAAGTGCTGACACCTCAGCTCATCAAGAACACGATGTATCCGGCGGTGCACACGATGGATTTTTATCTGCCCGGCCTGCTCAGTGTGATGTATGGGAACAAAACACCCGCCGAGGCCATTCACAGCATTGAGGGATGAGGCGACGGCTGTCGAGCGCACGGTATATGGCGAATTTCAAAATCGCTACGTTTAACGCTAACTCTATCCGCACGCGCCTCGATCTTATCCTCGACTGGCTTGACCGCGAGCAGCCGGATGTGCTTTGTATCCAGGAGACCAAGGTCCAGGATAAGGATTTCCCGGTGGAGGAGATTGAGGAAGCCGGCTATCATGTCATTTTCCGGGGACAAAAGGCTTACGCGGGCGTAGCCATCATCAGCAGAGATGCGCCGCAGGCCGTCACAGCCGGCCTGGATGACGGTGAAGAGGCTGACGAACCCCGTCTGCTCTGCGGGGTGTATCGCGGCATCGCTGTGGTGAACACCTATGTCCCGCAAGGCCGTGAGCCGGAGTCAGAGCATTTCCAGTATAAGCTGCGCTGGTTGAAGCGGCTGCGTGATTACTTCGAGCGGCATTATAGTCCCACGGACCCGCTAGTGTGGGTCGGTGACTTCAACGTTGCCACGGAGGACATCGATGTGTACGATCCCAAAGGGCTGCGCTACCATGTGGACTTTCATCCCGACGTGCAGGCTGCGCTGGAAAGCGTGCGGCAATGGGGGTTCGTGGACGTCTTCCGCCGGCATCATCCCGGCGAACCGCGACAGTTCACCTACTTTGACTACCGCGCCAACAACCCCATCGAACGGGGGATCGGCTGGCGCATCGATCATATCTGGGCTACCGCGCCGCTTGCCGCCAAATCCACCCGCGCGTGGATCGATGTGGAGGCGCGTCAAGCAGCGCATCCGTCGGATCACACGTTTCTCGTTGCCGAATTCGCGCTCTAGTACGGCGCGGCGCAAATACTGCCCAGTTTATGCTTGCCGGCGTGGCGTGCCAGAACCGCGGATCTGGCGATCCGCTCCGAGCATGGCTAACGGGGGTGGAATTTCTGCCTCGATGTACTGGCGCCGTGTGATGAATTCCAGGCTGATTCTCCCCACGTGGCACAGTACAAACTGACGGACGGCGTGTCGATCAGGCTACCGCAGCCCCAAAACCTCGAACACCAGGTCAGGCTCGCGGTGTCCTTTTACCTGCACGTACCCTAATTCGCGGGCGTTGACGTGGGTACGGACATGCTCATACGCCGTCAAATTGAGCAAAATCTGCAACGGCGCGGCATGGGTTTGTAGACGCGAGGCCAGACTTACACTGTCGCCAACCGCGGTATAGTTTTTGATCGTATGGGAACCGATACTGCCGACGACCGCGGCGCCGGTGGTGATGCCGATGCCGAACGACAGACAGTCTTCCGGCGGCAGTTGGGCATGGATGTCTTTCAGCGCGTCGAGGATCTTCAACGCCGATCTCACGGCCCGTAGGGTATGGTCGGCCTGGTACAGTGGCGCGTTAAAAATCGCCATCACGCCATCCCCAAAGAATTTGTCCAGCGTTCCTTCTTCGGAGAGAATGGCCTCCGAGGCCAGGGTGAGATAGCGGTTGAGCACTTCGACGGTGGCTTCCGGTTCCAATTTCTCGCTGAAGGCGGTAAATCCGCGGATGTCGGCGAAAAGTGTCGTCACCTCGCGGCGCGTGCCACCCAGCCGCACGTTGTTGGGATCGGAGAGCAATTGCTCGACGACGTGTGGCACCACGTACTGCTCAAATGTCTGCCGGATGCGCCGGGCCTGCGCTTCCAACTGGCGACGCTCGGTCAGGTCATCGACGACAATGGCGATGCCGTTGGTCTCTTCGCGGTTATCTTTGAGGGGACTGAGGTTGAGCCGCAGGACCACCGGGCCGCGTTTGGGCAGTACCGGCTCCATTTCGTATCCCACCAGGGACTCATCTTTGCTTTTGACGACCTCCATCAACGGCGCGATTTTAACGCCCATCTCCGGCAATGCCTCGACATAGGGCCGCCCCAGCGTGGTGTCGGATGAAACATCTAGAATGCGCTCGGCAGAACGATTCATCAACGTGATGATGTCCTGCGTGTCGGTGGTAATCACGCCGCTGGCGATGCTGGCGAAGATATTGTCCATGGAGTTTTTCATCTCGGCGATGGCGTCGCGCTGACGCTTTACATCAGAAAACAAGCGTGCGTTCTCCATGGCAATGGCAGCTTGTGCGGCCAGAGCGGAGAGCAGTTTTTCATCATCCGCCGTAAAAACAGCCTGGTCAGCACTGCGTCCTAGCAACACAAATCCCAGAATCTGCTCCCGCGCTTTGAGAGGTGCTTCCAGAATCGTGGCGATGTGAGCATCCGCTTGTCCCTCCGTCCAGATGTGAGGGGTGCCGGAGGCCAGTGCCTCGGGCAGTAACCCATGTGCCGCTTCATACAATGAGCGTCCGAAATTCTCCGCGCCGAAGCTACTGCGCACGGTCAGATAGCCCGTTGGATCAAAAAGCAACACGATACCGCCTTGTACTTGAATGATGCGTGTAGCCTCGGCGATGACCAGGTCGGGAATTTCATCGGGGTCGAGCGAGGCACTAATGGTTTGACCGATGTTGTAAAGCAGGTTGATCTCCCGGTAGCGTTCGAGGGTTTCCTGTGCCAGGGAGCGGCTTTCCAAGGCGCGTTCCACGATCATGGTCAGGCTATGGTGAAGAAATTGGAGGCTCTCTTCCGTACCGGGCTGATGGATGTCTGCACCACGGCCTGCCAGGGTGCCGACTTCGCAGTCACCCACCGTCAAGGGTAACATCCATTCCCAGGTTCCGGTCGCGGACGACGAGGCGGCAGTGGCGGTCGTACCGGCTGCGGCTATTATGCTCCCATCTACATCTATCAGCGCGACCGTTACAGCGGGCCTCATCCTGACAAAATGTTCCAGATGGTCAGAGAGGACCCGACGGCTCAACAAACGATGAACTGATATCTGCTGCATTTTATGAACCTCCGCGAAATTCGTGGCTAGTTTCTTATTGGGTATGCCAGGCGCTCTTGGATGACGAGATATTCGTTATAAGCCCATTCCCCCTGCCCTTTTCCCCGGGGAAGGGGGCTTATGGTGGAGTCGTTACTTCACGTCAGGGGTAAGATGAAAGAAAAAGTTGACCCTACGCCAGGCGTGGATTCCGCCCAAATTTTGCCGTTGTAATGGGTCACGATTTCGTGACAAATCACCAATCCTAATCCTGTGCCCCTGGGCTTCCCATGCAGGGCATCTCCCCCCTGGTAGAAACGTTGGAAGAGATGCCGCAACCCGGCCGGGGACATCCCCACGCCGGTATCGGCGACAGAGACCAGCCCGCCCTCTGTTGCCGGCACATTCCACTCCCGGATGACTGTACCGGCCGGCACGCGCTGCGTGGTGATGGTCACCTGCCCTTGCGCGGTGAACTTAATGGCGTTGGTGATCAGATTGGACAAGACCTGCTTGAGGCGTTCGGGATCGGCCAGAAGCGGCAGCGGTGCGGCGTCCGGATTCACCGTCAGCGTTAGTCCCTTCATCTCAGCCTCGACACGCAACGGCGTCAGCACTTCCTGGAGCAAAGGCATCAGGTCACATGGCTGATCATTCCACACCAGCGTCCCTGCGTCCAAAGCCGCGATGTCTAACACGTCATTGATGAGGGTCGTCAGATGCTCCCCTTCCAACGCCATGATTTCGAAGTTGTGCTCCACTTGCTCGATGGCGCGTTGGACTTCTTCATCGGCGGTGGATAAAGCCGGCTTAATCGAACGCTCAAAAGTGCGTGAGATGAGTTTGGTGAATCCCAGAACCGCCGTCAAAGGAGTGCGCAATTCGTGGGAAACGGTGGAAATGAATTCGGACTTCATGCGATCCACTTCGACCTCGTGCGTGATGTCCCGCAGGATGAAGATGACCGCACTGCTGTCGCCCAGGGTGGTGACCGATGCCCGTAAAATCAACTCCGTCAGCTCCATGGTGTTCGACGCCGAGAAGCGAGGTGAATCCAACGTCATATCCGCGGTGTAGACCATGCCAGGGCGCGCCAGAGATTGCGCCATGACGGCGGACAACTCCGGAACAGGCAAAACGTCCGCCAGGGATTGCCCCAGCAGTGAACGAGCAGAGAGGCGAACTAACCGCTCAAAGGCCGGATTAACGAGCTGCATCCGCCCGGTCGGATCGGTGACCAGCAGGGCATCCGCCATATTTTGCAGGATCGCGTTAAGCCGGTTGCGATCATTGAACATAATCCGGGTGCGGCGTTCGATTTCCTCTTCTAGTTGATGCTGATTGACCTGCATGCGTTGCAGTAGTTCGGTGTTTTCGACGGCCAGTGCAACCTGCGAGGCCAGTTTTTCAATCCACCGTACCTCTGCTGTCGTATACGATAGATGCCCCGTCCGCTGCCCTAATCCCCACAAACCGACCACCCGCTCTCCAACCTGCAGCAGGAGCGCCAATTCGATAGACCACCGCTCCATAAAGTCGAGGATTTCAGAGGGCGCCCAGTCTGGAGGTGCAGAGCGCACGATAGGCTCACTGCCGTGACTGACCCACACCGATAACCCCTGGCTCAACATCAACCCCGGACTCCCATTGTCGGCAGCGGATACCAGCGATTCTCCGGCGTTGTCGAGCACCCATAAAACACCACCGGCTGCGCCGATCTGTTGTGGCAAATCCTCCGTCAACAATGTGGTCAATTGTTCCAGACGGATAGCGCTGGTCAGTTTCTCGGTGATCCATTGGAACAGTTGGGGAACATCATAGCTACGGCGCGAGAAGAGCCGCTTCCCATAGGCCGATACCGGCGCACGTAACAGCCAAAACGCGGTTGCTGTCACGGCGGTGGCCACAAAAACCACCCTGGTTTCACTGACCCCAGCGGTCAACAACATCAGTCCCCAGCGCACGACCTCTTTGAGCAGAAAATAAACGCCGACTAACGCTAGACCTAACAGGAAATGCACGAAGACTTGCAGAGCTAACGTATCCACATCAAAGAGCCGATAGCGCGCCACCGCAATCGCCATCGTTATCGGCATCGCCACGAGGAAGAATGCAGTGACTTCGATCGTCAATAGGGCATGGCCGATAAGCAATTCGGGCAACCCTGTCAGAAACAAATAGGGTAAGATGCCGCTGACTGCCCCTAAGGCTACCCACCGAATTTGTCCTCGCGCCGCCGGCTGCCGCACCGTCAACGCCGTATGGACGATGCTCACCACCCCGGCAGACAACATCGCCAATCCAATCCAGGAGCTTGTCTGCGCGGCCAGCAGGAACTGCCGCAGCGGCGTATCCCCTGACGTAAAACCATAGAGCAAAGAGAATGCCGGATTAACCACGTGAAGCCAGGGTAACTTTTTCGCCAGGGACGGGGAGGTTATTTTCGCTACCGGGAAGATGAGCAGAAGGTGGCAAACGGTGCTAAAAAGCAGCGCGCGCGTTAAGAATTTGAGTATGCTCTCTATAACGAAAAGGCCGGGGTGAACTAAGGTCATCACCTGAAAATGGAGTAACAGGTTCAACGCCAGACACAGAGCACTGAGGAAAAGCAGGCGGGCGGCAGCCTCGGCAGGATAATGCCACACCATGTATGTCCCTATCACCAGAGAGATGATCGCCATCACGTACACCCCGAAGCGCAGTAACGGCAAACGTTCTACTGGGAAGGGTTGTAATGTGACCATGACGGTGCGCAAGGTTTGATCCCGTCGTACTTCATAAGGGATGGTCTGACCCACGTGCCAGGCGGGGGCAGGCTCGCCGCGCCAGGAGCGTTCCCCCCATTCCCAGATGCTCACACCGTCGATGGCAACAATTTCATCGCCTTTTTTAAGGTCAGCCATGGTCGCATCCAGGCGCGTCGCCACCCGCAATCCCGATGTCATGAACTCCGTCAACAGCACACCATCCGAGGGCAGCCGCGCTTGTATGGAGAGTGACACGATCACATATCCCATGCCGATAACGCCCATGAGCAGCCAAAGCAGGGGCCGAAAATATCTTTCCACGTGGCGAAGGGAGTCGTCAGATGTCATCTTAAGTCAAAGAGTTGATCTCCAATATCTCAGTTGTTTTTTCGAGAATATAATCGGGGTCAAAGGGCTTGGTCACATACTCATTGGCGCCGACCGAAAAGCCTGTTTCTCTGTCAATGGCCTGCCCTTTGGCCGTCAAAAGGATGACATAGATGCTGGAATCGGCCTCTTTGAGGCGTCGGCACACTTCATAACCATTGAGTTTAGGCATCATCACATCCAGGAAGACCAGACACGGCCGCTGGCTCAACGCCATCTCCAGCCCTTCCTCGCCATCGGCCGCCACCAGTAATTCGACCCCGTCATCTTCCAGGTCTTCGAGTGTTTGTTTCAACAGGATGCGAATGAATGCTTCATCATCGACAATAAGGATTTTTTTATCCCTCTCCATACCGACCTCCACAACACTGATACGATCCAACCGGTTTGCCATTGAGCCAAGCACTGAAAATACTGTATCATCCTCCTGCCATTCTGTCAACAGCCGCATGAGATCTATGCAGGCCAGTACCGCGCGGTGCAAATACCTTCCCAGTTTATGCTTGCCAGGGATCGTCAGATCCCAGCGTAGCGCGCCAGAACCGCGGATCTGGCGATCCGCTCCGAGCATGGCTAACGGGGGTGAAATTTCTGCCTCGATGGGCTAGCCAACCTGGCGCAACAACTTATTTCCTGTACCGGGGTTGGCGCGGGTTTCGGTGTGCCAGGCGCTTTTAGATGACGAGATAGGCGTGTTTTTATAAGCCCATCCCCCCTGCCCCCCAGGAAGAGGGATTTTTGTAGGGGGTGTGGCGGGCAGCTTCGCTGCCCGCCACACCCCCCTCTTTTTCGCCCCCTTCTTCCCCGCTGGCGGGGGAGAAGGGGGCTGGGGGGATGAGAGGGGCAGCACCTATGGAAGTTAACTCAGCCCGGCCGCTTGACGCAACACCTCGGCTTTGTCCGTCTTTTCCCAGGGCGCATCGATGTCGGTGCGCCCGAAGTGTCCATACGCCGCCGTCGCCCGGTAGATGGGACGGCGCAAGTTTAGATAGCGGATGATTGCTGCCGGCCGTAGATCGAAGTTCTCGTGAATCAGAGCCACAATCTGGTCATCGGCGATTTTGCCGGTGCCGAAGGTCTCTACCGCCAGCGACAAGGGGCGCGCTACGCCGATGGCATACGAGATTTGCAGCTCCAGCCGATCGGCGATGCCCGCCGCCACCAGGTTTTTGGCGATGTAACGCGCCATGTACGAAGCCGAGCGATCCACCTTCGTCGGGTCTTTGCCGGAGAATGCGCCGCCGCCGTGACGCGCCACTCCCCCATACGTATCCACGATGATCTTACGCCCTGTCAGCCCGGAGTCGCCGGCCGGGCCGCCGATGACGAAGCGCCCCGTGGGGTTCACGTAAATCCGCGTCTGCTTATCCAGCATCGCGGCGGGAATCACCGGCTTGATGACCGACTCGATCACATCCACGCGGATCTGCTCCTGGGTTATTTCTGGCGCATGCTGCGTGCTCACCACAACTGTGTCCACCCGCTTCGGCTTCCCGTAGGCATATTCGACCGTCACCTGGCTTTTGCCGTCGGGACGCAGATAGGGCAATGTGCCGTCCTTGCGCACGTCGGCCAGACGTTTGCACAGCTTGTGCGCCAGGGAGATGGTCAGCGGCATCAGTTCCGGCGTCTCGTTGCAGGCGAACCCGATCATCATCCCCTGATCGCCCGCGCCGATCGCTTCGATTTCCGCATCGTTTATCTCGCCGGTTTTGGCTTCGAGCGCCTTGTCGACGCCCAGCGCGATGTCGCTGGACTGTTCCTTGATGCTGACGAGCACGCCGCACGTCTCGCCGTCGAAGCCGAACTTGGCACGGTTGTAGCCGATCCCCGTCACCACGTCGCGCGCCAACCGCGCGATGTCCACGTAGGTGCTGGTGGTGATTTCACCGGCGACCAGGATCAGGCCGGTCGTCGTCGAGACCTCGCACGCCACGCGCGCGTCGGGATCAGCGGCGATGATGGCATCCAGAACGGCGTCGGAAATCTGATCGCACATTTTGTCGGGATGACCCTCTGTCACCGACTCCGAGGTAAAGAAGAACTGCGGCGACTGCATAAATGTTGTTGCCATTAAAAAAACCTCCTTTGAAATAGAAATAGTGAAAATGGAATAGTGAAAAGTTGAAAGTGACACGTTACCGGTTAAAAGTTAATCTGCACTCCCCATAGTCAGCCGAACGGCTGATGATACCCGCTTGCGCGTCGCAGCATTCTCGTTTCACGTTTCCCGTATCACAGTATATAATCGCAGTATCCACCCTGATTATCCGACTAACGACGACCTGACTATCGGACTATTTTTTAGGAGGACTACAATGAATCGTGAAACTTTGCTACATACCCTGGCCGTCGCGCGGGGCGATGCCCCTGCCGACTTGCTGCTCACCCATACCCGCGTGGTCAACGTCTTTACCGGCGAAGTGCAAGATGTTGATGTTGCCATTGCCGGAGAAACCATCGCCGCCGTCGGAACAGGTTACACGGGCAAAACGACGCTCGACCTGCACGGCCATTACCTCGTCCCCGGCCTCATCGATGCGCACGTTCACGTCGAATCGTCGCTGGCCGTCCCCGCGCAATTCGCCCGCGCCGTCGTCCCGCACGGTGTCACCACCGTCGTCTCCGATCCCCACGAGATAGCCAATGTGGCCGGCGTCGCCGGTATCCGCTATATGCTCGAAGCCTCCGCCGGGCTGCCGCTCACCGTGTTCGTCAACCTGCCGTCCTGCGTCCCGGCGACACCTATGGGCACGTCAGGAGCGACATTGGAAGCTGACGACTTGCTGGCGTTGCGCGACCTGCCGCGCGTCCTGGGTCTGGCGGAATTCATGAACGTGCCCGGCGCGGTCCTCGGCCTGCCCGGCGCGCTGGAGAAGCTCCTTGCTTTCCGTGATAGGTCCATCGACGGACACGCCCCCGGCGCTACCGGTCCATGGCTCCAGGCCTACATTGCTGCCGGTCCCTCCACCGACCACGAGAGCATGACCGCCGCAGAAGCCCGCGAAAAAGCGCGCCTGGGGATGTACGTGCTCGTCCGTGAAGCCACCGCTGCCCGCAACCTGCACGCGCTGCTCCCCGTCATCACGCCGGAGAACGCGCGCCGCTTCGCCTTCGCCACCGACGACCGCCATCCCGCCGATCTCATCGAAGAAGGCAGTATCGACCACAATCTGCGGCTGGCGGTGGCCGCCGGGCTGCCGCCTATCACCGCGTTGCGCATGGCAACCCTCAACGCGGCTGAAGCCTTCGGCTTGAAAGATCGTGGGGCCATCGGGCCGGGCCGCCGCGCCGACCTGGTCGTCACGCCGTCGCTGGAAGACTTCCACGCTACGAAAGTTTTCGCCGGCGGGAAGCTTGTGGCGGCGGACGGCGTCCCTGTGGGTGAGTGGCCGCTTCCCCAGGCGGATGAAAGCTGCGTGCGCGGCAGCATCCACGTGGATGTCGATGCGCTCTCGTTCCGCATCCCGGCGGAGGGGACGCGCGTGCGCGCCATCGGCGTCATCCCTGACCAGATTGTGACCGACGAGCAGGTGATGGACGCATTCATTGTCAACGGTGAGGCAATCTCCGACGTTGCACGTGATCTGCTGAAGATGGCGACCATCGAACGCCATAACTCCACGGGCAGGGTCGGCCTCGGTTTTGTGCACGGCCTGGGTCTTCAGCGCGGGGCGATTGCCGGCAGTGTGGGTCACGACTGCCACAACATCACCGTCGCCGGGGTGAGCGACGCCGAGATGCGCGCCGCCGTCCGCGCCGTCAAGGACATGGGTGGGGGGCTGGTCGCCGTCCGCGCCGGTGAGATGCTCGCCGGCGTGCCTCTTCCCATCGGCGGGTTGATGTCCGACCAGCCGGTCGAGGTCGTCCGCGCGCAAATGGATACGCTATTGGAACGTGTTAAAGAACTCGGTTCTCCCCTCCACGACCCCTTCATGCACCTCGGCTTCCTGGCTCTGGAAGTCATCCCCAAACTCAAGTTGACGGATCAAGGGTTGGTGGATGTAGAGAAGTTTGATTTTGTCGCTTTGTGGGTGCCATAAGGCGTGATGGGTCCTTCAAGCATCACGTTTCACGTATCACCCCTACCTCATTCGCTGATTCACTCCAACGCCTGCGCCAAATCCGCGATAATGTCGTCTGCATCTTCAATGCCCAGAGCATAGCGCACCAGTGTATCTTTGATGCCGGAAGCCGCGCGCTCCGCCGGATCAAGCGACACGAAGAGCGCCTGCTGCTGGACGACACTCTCCACGCCACCCAGCGTCGGCCCGAGGTAGGGCAGTTGCAAGCGGTCGATGAAACGGCTCGTGGTTTCCCTGTCGCCGGCCACCTCGAAGCTGACGACGCCGCCGAAGCCCGTCATTTGTCGCTGCGCCGTGGCGTAATCGGGGTGACTTGGCAGGCCGGGATAGTAAACGCGCGCGACGGCGGGATGCCGCTCCAGGAATTGCGCCACGCGCATCCCGTTTTCGTTTTGACGGCGCACGCGCAGTTCCAGCGTCTTCAAGCCGCGCAGTAACAGATAGGCGTCATGCGGACTGCTAACGCCGCCGAGTAAGCCGCGCGTCTCTTCGATCTTCGTCAGCAGTCGGTGGGCACCGATGACGACTCCTGCGAGCACGTCGTTGTGACCCGCCAGGTACTTCGTCGCGCTGTGGATGACCAGGTCGATGCCGAGCGCCAACGGCTGCATGTTGATCGGGGTGGCGAAGGTGCTGTCGACGGCGGTGATGATCCCGCGCGGCCGGGCCATGGCCGCGATTTGCGCCAGGTCGGCGAGGCGTAAGTACGGATTGGTCGGCGTCTCGGCGAAAATCAAACGGGTATTGGAGCGCACGGCGGCGGTGAGGGCCGCCAGGTCATCCACCGGCACAAGTGTTGTTGCGACGCCCCAACGCGGCAGAAAAGCTACGGTGAATTCCCGTGTGCGGCGATAACAGTCAGAAACCACGATGACATGGTCGCCGCCGGAAAGCAAGGCCAACAGCGTGGTTGTGATTGCATTCATCCCGCTGGCAAAGAGCACCGCGCGTTCGCCCCCTTCGAGGATTGCCAGTTTGCCCTCGACGGCAGCTACCGTCGGGTTACTGTAACGCCCGTACTCGTTGCGCAAGGGAAGGTCGCCGCCGGCCTCGCGCATTGCCCGGCGCTCGGCTTTGCATTCCATCAAGGTCAACACGTCCGCCGTATCCTCAAACGTATACGTGGATGTTTGGTAGATCGGGGTGGTCAGCGCGCCAAACGGTTGACGCTTCTCCTCCCCGGCGTGCACGGCTTGCGTCGAAATGTGATGAAACATGGCAGATTCCTCACTCCCTGACTTCCAGACAACAAAAAAGCCTCCTCAGCAGGCATCCTGGCTGAAGAGGCTTTTCGCAGCATCGTTATACTGTTCTCATCTTCCAGAACCCCCTAAGGGTCTGCCGGAATTGGCACCATAGGTTAGTCTGGCAGTCTTTAGTCTGATAGTCAAAGAGGCTATGCGACTCAGTGACTAATGATCACGTGACTAGCCGACTCACCTTGGTTGCCGAGGCTTCACAGGGCCGGTCCCTCCACCTCTCTGGATAAGAGTTTACTCTCACTTAAGGTACAATGGGGGCGATTGTAGCACAAGCGGAGAAAGTGTCAACCCTGGAAAGTAACGATTCAGCCGCCCTTGCCAGGTAGCGCCTGGGACTTTGAGGAGGGTGCATACTGGGTTGACACTTCGGCTATAGGTGCTGACCCTCTCATTCTCCCAACCCTCTTCTCCCCCGCAAGCGGGGAAGCAGGAGGGCGAAAAATGGGGATGTGGCGGGCGGCGAAGCCGCCCGCCACATCCCCTACAAAAATCTCTCTTCCCTGGGAAAAGGGAGATGGGCTTATGGAAACACGCCTATCGCGTCATCCAAGAGTCCTTTGCATACCAAAATCTGCGCAAAACCTGCTATAGGGGACAAGTGGCTGCGCCAGGTTTACTGGCCTGAATAGATACGACTGAAAAAAGTAGGTTCTTCAGGATTCCGTGGGGTCGAAATAAGAAACCGGCCACGGATTTCACGGATTGACACGCAAAGTATAAAAAATCAGTGCAATCCGTGTCATTCTGTACTCGTCAGGATGATATTCAACACAGCAGCGTGGGATTTTTACTGCCGAGAGCGCCGAGATTTATGCTATTTCTCTGCGTTCTCAGCGACCTCTGCGGTGCAAAACAGGCCACTGCGTAACGACTGTTTACGACATCCCCTTGACGCGCTTCCCCAGTTGCACCAGGCGGCTGGACATCGCGTAATCTGGAACCTGAAAATCCTCACTCAGTTGTTGCAGAGTAATGAGCGGTCGCCATGCGGCCTTTATGACCCATTGGGCAGGAATGAGCAGACTCATAGCGAAATACCTGGCGGCATCGTTGCTGTAGGGATAATTTTGCTCACCCTCGCTGCCGGCACGACAAATTTCGCGGTAGAGCAGACGTGCCATCGCCATCCGATATTCGTAGCGATGTTCGCCGACCCCAAAAACCAGCGATAGATCACTAATATCGACGCCGCTCACCTCTTCCGGCGGTTCTGAAAGGATTTTTTCCACCGGAACAGGAGGACGTTTGAAGTTATAGTGCTCTACCAGTTTCTCGGCCAGTTCTTCGATGCGTTGTTGATCGTGGGATGATAGTGTCACAGTCTTCCCTCCACCGCCTGCACGTCTGCCATACAAGTTTGCTCTACAAGCCTTCAGCGGCCCATAGAGAGCAACTGGTGTTATTATATCGATTCCTCAAAAACTTACAAAATTAGCCGCTGCGTCCAAACTGCCGGATCAATTGTTCTACCGAGATTTGGATGATGGTCGGACGACCGTGGGGGCAGGTGCGTGGATTGGCGGTCTGTTCCAGATCGCGCACCAGGCGCTCCATTTCTTCGCGGGAGAGCACCTGCCCGGCCTTGACGGCGGCGCGTTTACAGATGCGCCGTATCAGCCTCTCTTCCAGCTCGGTGTGGATAGGCGATTGTTCATCGGCGCCGGCGGCGATGTCGGCCAGCAGATCGCCAGGAGCGAGGTGGGTGAGTAGGGTGGGCAGTGCGCGCACCAGGAATGTCCCCGCGCCAAACGGCTCGACGCTGAACCCCAGGGTGTGCAACGCGGGCAACAGCTCTTCCAGGTAAGCGGCTTCGGCGACGGGCAGTGAGACGGTCTCCGCTTCCAGCAGCGGCTGAGAAGCGATTTTCCCCTGCAACCACGCGGACACCATACGCTCGTAGAGGACGCGCTCGTGAGCGGCATGTTGGTCGATGAGATAGATGCCATCGGGGCCTTCGGCAATGATGACCATGGTCGATGCCTGACCGATGACGCGCAGCGGCGGCAGCGTGGAGAGGGCGGCAGAACGTGGCTCTGCCGGTGGAAGGACGCTTTCCGGCGTGGTGAGCGGCAGGTTGGGTAGGACCGGCGGCGCCGCCGACATGGTTGCCGCGGGCGGTTCAGCCGACGGGAGAGCGATTTGCCGCGCCAGAGGGGTCAGCCCGGCGAGACGAGCACGGGTGATCCTATCGGACGGCGAAATATCCTCGGCAGGCTGTGACGTGGGCATCTGCCAGGCGGTCGCTGCCGGCGCCTCGTCCATCACCGTGGCGCGGACAGCGCGTTGTACGGCACGGAAGACAGCATCGCCGTCGCGGAAGCGCACCTCTGTCTTTGCCGGATGGACGTTCACGTCGACGTCTTCGGCGGGCATAGTCACCGTGACAAAAGCGACAGGAAATCGCTTGGTCGGCAGCAACGTGTGGTATGCCTGGATGATGGCATAGGTCAGCCGCAGATCCTGGACCCAGCGTCCGTTGACGAAAAGGGTAATGTAGCCGCGATTGGCCCGATGAACGCTGGGAGGACTGACAAAGCCTCCCACCTGGACGGCCTGAGCGTTTGTTAAACTCGCCGGGATGGGCAGCAAGCTGATCCCTAAATCCATCCCATAGACGTTGAGCAGAGCTTCCTGAGCATTGCCACTGCCTGACGTGGACAGAATTTCGCGTCCATCGTGAACCAACGAGAAGGCGATGCACGGATAGGCCAGCGCATAGCGTGTGAGGAAGGCATCGATGTGATTGCGCTCAGTGCGCTCGGCCTGAAGGAACTTGCGCCGTGCCGGCACATTGTAAAACAG
This sequence comes from Anaerolineae bacterium, assembly GCA_035415725.1. GTDB lineage: Bacteria > Chloroflexota > Anaerolineae > B4-G1 > SLSP01 > DSWT01. The sequence continues at coordinate 46,532 of DAOOGN010000007.1, forward strand.
GTCTTCGACCAGCAGTTCGGTGCCTTGGGGCCGCCCGACTGCCGCCCGCCAGACAATACTGCCACCTTCGACTCGCACTTGTGTCCCCATCTTCTCGTCGGCGCAGCGGCTGGTGCATGTCACCCGGCTGACGGAAGCGATGCTGGCGAGCGCCTCCCCGCGAAATCCCAGGGTAGCGATGTGTTCCAGATCGTTGGCGGTTTCTAGCTTGCTCGTTGCATGGCGGCGGAACGCCAGTTCCACTTCCGCCGCAGGGATGCCGGCTCCGTTGTCTTGCACTCGAATCATCTCACGTCCGCCGCCGCGCGTCTCCACCGTCACAGAAGCGGCGCCGGCGTCCAGACTGTTTTCCACCAGTTCCTTGACGACGGAGGCCGGGCGCTCAACCACTTCCCCGGCGGCGATGCGTGAGGCCACCTCCTCGGCTAAAAGTCGAATAGTCATACGGGCTATAGTCTCTCCTGCAGATAGGTGCAGATATAGTATCTATTCAGGCCAGTAAACCTGGCAAAGCCACTTATTCCCTATGCCAGGTTTGGCGCGGATTTTGGCATGCAGAGTACTTATGGATGACAAGATAGGCATATTTCTATGTGCCCATCCCCCGGCCCCCTTCTCCTCAACATGGTGTTGCGCCGGGCCAATTCAGTGTGTGTTGATTCTGCATACGCCACGTGAAAAACAAACTAACAGCACCATTATACTATAATGCGCCATTTTGGGAAGAAAAAGAGGCTCTCCGGGACTTGGTGGGGTGATGGAAAAAACGGCTTTGGTCATGTTGACAAATTGTCTATTCCGATTAGGATGAGAGTAACATATAAACTTTTATTTATGGATTACAACGAATGTTAGAGCATAGTATGTCAGAAAAAGAGCTGCGGCGTCTGACGAAAAGTTTCGGGGCGCTGCATTCGGTGTTACGTCTGCGTATCCTGGCTGCGTTGGCGGCGGGCGAATCGAATGTCAGAGATTTGGAAACCACGTTGCGGGTTAGCCAACCTTTGCTCTCCTGGCATTTGACGCAGTTGCGGCAGACCGGGTTTGTGGTGGCAGAGCGGGTGGGGCGTGAGGTTCATTATCGTCTTAACCCGGAGGCATTCCGGGAACTGGCGGACAATATCGAAATCCTGGTGGGAATCTCGTTATCCGATGAAGGGGGTAGATCAGGTGGAAAGAGCAAAAGTTAAACAGTATGATTCTTTGACCGATTGGCTGCGCATCCAGGCGAGTGTTGTGACGCATCCGATTGCGCGGATTTTGGAGAAGCTGGGCCTGCACCCTAACACGGTGACGATCCTGGGGTTTCTTCTCAATATCGGCGCGGGTGCCATTCTGGCGTCGGGGCATTTGTTGTGGGGAGGAGTGTTTCTATTGATCGCCTCATCGGTGGATGCGTTGGATGGTGCCCTGGCGCGGGTTTCTGGCGCGAAAAGCCGTTTTGGTGCGTTCCTGGATTCGACGCTCGACCGCCTTTCTGAGGGCGCGTTGTTCTTTGGCTTGCTTGTCTGGCTGGTGCAGCAGAGGGCGACGTGGGACATTTACCTTGTCTTTGTCATTCTCCTGGGCAGTGTGATGGTCAGCTACATCCGCGCGCGCGCCGAAGGCGTCGGTTACGAATGTAAAGTCGGCATTTTGACCCGTCTGGAACGTGTGGTTGTGCTGGGGGCAGGGTTGATTATCGGCTGGGTGCGACCGACGTTGATTTTCATGGCTGTGTTTACCTGGATTACCGTGTTTCAGCGCCTGTGGTACGTCTACCGTGAATCACGTAAAAATCCCTGAAAGAAGAGCGGCGTCATGGAGCATGCCCCGACCTGACAGGTCTCGAAACTGAAGCGGGTAGCAGGCTCTTGGATGCCCGTTCCTGGGTCATGGAGCATGCCCCGACCTGACAGGTCTCGAAACTGTTCCTGAACAAGAAAGTTTACCAATCCTCAACTTCCGCATGGCGTCAGAGGGGTATTTCTAGACCTGTCAGGTCTTCATCTGACGCCGTTTTTTATTCCCTGTGTTCTGCGGATAGGCAGTCATCCGATTTATGGTACAATTTCCCCGATGAGAGAACGAATTCTGACTCTTCCCTGGCGTTTGTTGATGATCCTGTTCCTCTTGCTTCCGGCGTTGCTGCCGCTCCTCCGTGGAACCGGATTGCCTTGCACCCACGATAACGTCTTGCATTATTATCGCATCGCAGCCATTGATGCCGCGTGGCGTCAGGGATGGATTTTCTCGCGCTGGATTCCCAACCTGGCCCTCGGATACGGCTATCCCTTCTTCAACTTCCGTGAGCCGCTGCCGTATCTCGTCGGGGCGCTGCTTTATCGGACGGGCATGCCGTTGCCGCTTGTTGTGGGACTGCTCTATGCTGCCAGCTTGATCGCTGCTGCCGGCGGGGCCTACGTCTTGGCGCGCGATCTCTTCGGCGAGCGCGCGGCGTGGATTGCGGCGTTGGCCTATGGCCTGGGACCGTATCTGTTACTGGATGCGCTGCGGCGGGGTAATATGCCAGAATCGGTGGCCCTGGCGCTGCTCCCCTGGCTGATGGTCACGTTTCGTCGCGTAATCCTCGGCGGCGGACGTGCTCCTTTCATCGCCTCGGTGCTGCTGTTGGCGGCGTTGTTTCTGAGTCACAACATCACCTCACTGCTGTTTGCGCCGTTGTTGGGCGGCTACGTGATCCTGCTGGCATGGCTCTATCGCGCGCGTCGGGCGTGGCCGTGGGCGTTCGCTGCGGTGTTCCTGGCAGTGGCGTTGACGGCGTGGTTCTGGTTTCCGGCGTTGACGGAACAATCCACGGTGCAATTGCATCTCTCGCGTACCACGCGCAACAACGATTTTCATTACAATTTCGCTACGTGGCAGGAAATGCTCTTCGCATTGCCGACGCCCTATGACGCCGACTACCTGAATCCACCGATGCGCGTGCCACTTGGCGTTGTCCAGACGGCTTTGGCCGTTGTCGGCGTTGTCGTCGGTTGGCGGCGCACGCGCGCCTCTGCGGAGCCAGGCGACTGTGCCGATGGGCGTGTGGGTGAAAGGCGGGTCGCGGTGATTTTCTTTGCCCTGCTGGCGCTCGCTTACCTGTGGATGAGCAGTCCCGGCTCGGTATGGCTCTGGGAAGCCTTCCCGATGCTGGCCTTCATCCAATTCCCGTGGCGGCTTGTGGGTCGCGCCCTGCTGCCTGCTTCCCTTCTCGCCGCCGCGGCTTTCTCCTCCGCTCCTCGCCTGCCGTTGGCCGTCGACCGTCTCTTGTTCTTCAGTGCTCTGGCGTTGCTCGCTCTGTTCTCCTGGCCCGACACCTATCCCCCCAAGGGCTTCTGTGCGCTGAACCCGCATCCTGCTATGACCGATCTCTACGCCTACGAACAGCAGGGCTGGATGGGCGTCGATCCTGAGGGCAGTTATTTCCCCGTCTGGGTGGAAGAGCATCCCACGGATACGGCGCTGGCGGATGCCTTCGCGCGCGGTGTGGAACCGGCACGGCTGGACGCCGGGGCGCTGCCCAGCGGGGCGCGCGTGTTGGCGGCGGTTTATCGTCCCCTGCAGGCCTCCATCACCCTCACCACGCCAACCGCCTTTCAGGCGCGTTGGTTGGGTTTCTACTTCCCCGGTTGGCGCGTTGAGATCGACAGCATACCGGTCGCCGTCGCGCCGGAAGATGACACTGGCTTGCTGACCTTCGCCGTGCCCGCGGGCGAGCACACGCTTGAGGTGCGTTTTGGGATGACGCCCGCCCGTCGGAGGGTGAGCCTTGTCTCCGGCGCCGCTCTCCTCGTGTTCGGCCTGGCCGTATGGCGGATTCATTCCCCGGCTGACGACCCCACTCGCGTGACAGGGGCGGCTCTCTCTGCCCTTTCCACGGCGTCATTTTCTCCCTCCCCTCTGGCGGTGGCGCTGTTGGCCGTCGTGCTGCTGGTACTCAGATTGCTGGTGGTGGAGCGGACCTCGAATCCTGTGCATCATTCTCGTCTGGCGGCAGGCGTGCTCCCCGAAGTGGACACGCCCCTGGCGCAGCCTTTTACCGGCGGCCTGACGCTCCTGGGCTACGACATAGCTTCCGCCGAACTCCCTGCCGATGGCGAAGTGCAAATCGATTTGCTGTGGCAGGCTCGTGAGATTCCCTCATTGGAATATCGCACCGTCATCTTACTCACCGACGCGGAGGGACGGTATTGGAGTCCCGCCGGGACGATGCGTCCGCGCGGCTACGAGCCGACGCCACCGACGACGATGTGGCTGCCGGGGCAATACGCTTACGATCCCCACATCGTGCAGCCGTTGCCCGGCACGCCGCCGGGCGAGTATTCTATCGTGGTCAGCCTGTTCGACAAATCCACGTTGACCCCCGCCTCCGTTGTGGGGGCGGACGGCAATCCCAGCGGGCCAGACCTGACGTTGGGCACGCTGAAGATCACGCCGCCACAAACGCCGACGGATCTGCCGGCGCTGGATGTTCCCGCCGATGCCGTTTTGCGGCGCTGTGGCGCGCTGGGCTTGTGGACGATGACCGCCGATCGCGCCCGGGCCGCGCCGGGCGAGATCGTGGGCCTGCGGTGGGTCTGGGAAGCGCTCGCAAGGCCGCAGGACGCCCTGTTGGCGATGTTGACAGTGTCGGATGCTGCCGGAAGCGTCGCCCGCACCTGGGAACTGCCCCTGGCGGCGGCGTGGTGGCCTACGGATCGTTGGTCCGCCGGCGAGCGCTGGGTCGGACGGCCGGTTGTCCGTCTGCCCGGCGGATTGGAAAGCGGCACTTATCGCCTGGCGGTGCATCTGCCCGGGTGTGACGAAGCGCTGGCGGAAACCTTCATCGAGGTCCGTGCGCCGGAGCGCGTCTGGCAGGCGCCGGACGATTTGCTCCCCGCCGACGTGATCTTCAGTGACCAGGTGCGCCTGGTCGGTTATGCCCTGGAGCCGGCCACGCCCGTTGCCGGGAAGACGTTGACCGTTCGTCTGGCGTGGCAGGCGATGGCCGAGATGGAATCGTCCTATCGCGTGTTCGTGCATCTGCTCGGCAGTGACGGGCATATCCTGGCCCAGAGCGACGGTGAGCCGGCCAACTGGATGCGCCCGACGACCGGTTGGGCCGTTGGGGAAATCGTCGTCGAGACGCGAGAAATCGCCGTCCCCGCGACGCTCTCTGCCGGTGGAGCTATCTTGCGTGTGGGCCTCTACCTCCCGGACGGGCCACGCCTCATCACCACTGCCGGAGAGGATGCTTTTGTGCTTGGTTCTTTCGACTTTTGACATTAGACTTTGGACCGAGGAGGACCTATGCGTAGACATGTGGGAAGTGTGCTGACGGTGACGGCGCTGCTGATTATGTTCTGGTTGATCTGGCAGAAATTGTACATCGTAGTGCACGTCAACATGCCCTGGTGGGGATTCTTGATCCTGGCTGTAGGGCTCTTTCTGGCCGTGGACTACATTCTCTCCAAGATTTTTGACCGCGGGCGATGACCGGCACATGAAGTCTGCAAACAGACCCTTGACCCTGTTGTTGCTGATTCTGGCGCTGCTGCTGTTCTTCGTGCCGGCGTTACAACCCTTGCTGTGCGCCGATTTCACGTGTGGTTATGACAACGCTTTTCATCTCTGGCGCGCCGTGCAGATGGACCATCTCTGGTCGCAGGGCGTGCTCTTTTCGCGGTGGGCCCCGGATATGGCCCACGGCTTTGGTTTTCCGCTCTTCATCTTCACGCCGGCAGGGACGGCGGCGGGCGCGGCATGGCTGCACCGTCTGGGACTGGCGTGGCCGACGGCGTTGAACACTCTCTTTGCCCTGGGGATCGTTGCGGGCGGGCTGTTCATGTTCGCGCTGGCGTGTGACTTAGGGGGGCCGTATGCCGGGATGGTCGCCGCGGTCGGCTACGTCTACGCGCCGTTTCTGGCCTACGACGTTTTCAACCGTGGCAGTCTATCCGAGTCCGTGGCCTGGGCCTTCCCGCCGTTGATTCTGTGGTCGCTGCAACGCTGGGCCGTGCACCGTGAACGTGGATTTTTGATCGCCGGCGCGTTGGGCCTCGCGGCGCTGCTGCTCAGTCATCACCTGTTCGGCTTTCTCTTCGCGCCGCTGCTGGGATTGTGGGTGCTGGTGGGGGGCTATGTGGCCCGCGACTGGCGCGTGATAGGGCGCGGCGTGCTGCTCGGCGCCTTGGGGTTGGGTCTCGCGGCATTCTTCTGGCTGCCGCCGCTGCTCGAACGCGGGTGGGTACAGACGGAGCGCTTGCTTGGAACGTGGGTTTTCGACTATCACTATAATTTCCTCTCGCTGGATCATATCCTGGCTTTACCCCGTGCCGCCGACCCTTATTTGATCAACGATTGGCCGCCCAAGTCCCTCGGCTTGGTGCCGGTGCTGGCAGCGTTGTTGCCGCTGTTGCGCTGGAAGCGCCTGTCGCGCGCCGGACGTGGCTACGTGCTCCTGTTGTGGCTGCTGACGCTGACCTTTGTGTTCCTTACTCTGTCACCGGCGGTGGGATTGTGGGAACGGCTCCCCCTGCTTGCGTACATCCAATTTCCCTGGCGCTACCTCGGCCCCGCCGCGTTCTGTCTGGCACTGCTTGCCGGAGCCGGCGTGAGTGTTCCTGCTGAAGAAGCGCGGCGCCGTTCGGCTCATCGTGCCGGCGCGGGGATGACACTGGCGCTGATGGTGGGACTGATCGCGGCGAACCTGGGGTGGTTCTTCCCCGCGCATTGTGCACCGCCGGCGGATACCTCTCCTGCGGCCATGATTGCCTGGGAGCGGGCGACCGACACCCTCGGCATGACAGCGAAAGGCGAATATCTGCCCATCTGGGTCAAACAGATGCCCGACGATGGGGCCTTAGATGCTGCTTACATGGCCGGCGATCCCGTTGTACGATTGCCGCTTAGTGCGCTTCCGCCGGGCGCGGTGATTCTCTCGGCAGACTACGGCGCACTGCGGGCCTCTATCGATCTGGAAACACCGGTGACGTTCCAGGCGCGCTATCTCGCGTTCTACTATCCCGGCTGGCAGGCCACCGTGGACGGCTCGCCGGTGGACGTGACGCCGGAGCCGGAGACCGGTTTGGTGACGTTCACCGTGCCCGGCGGACGGCATCGCCTCGAAGTATGGTTTGGCGAAACCCCGCTGCGTTTACTGGCAGATGGCCTGTCGGTACTCAGCCTGGTCATCCTCGCGGTCTTTGGACTGTTCACGAAATCGGCGCGGCGGCGGGAGGGCAAATTGACAGATGACGCCTCAGGTCTCACGTCTTATGCTTCACGCTATACCTCTCGCGCCGCTGTCGGTTTTATCGTGGCCGGACTGGCTCTCGTGGCCGTAAAACTGCTGGTGGTGGATCGAAGCGTCGTTTTGTGGCGCGGGACACGTTTGCAGGCGGATGGAACGCTCGCGGGTGTGGAAACGCCGGTCAGCGTCAACTTCGGGGGGCGAGCGTTGCTGCTGGGGTACGATCTGCCGGAGACGTTTGCCGCCGATGCTGCGCCGACGATTACGCTGTACTGGCGTGCGCTGAACCCGGCGGGGCGAGATTGGCATGTGGGCCTGGTCTTCATCGGTGCAGACGGCACACGTTGGTCGCCCGTGGACTTGCGCGACGCGCGCTGGGGCCACAATCCGCCGCCATTCTCGGAGTGGGCGCCGGAGAAATATGCACGGATGGATTATGTGGTGGATGTGCGGCCCGGCATGCCGCCGGGCGACTATACGCTGGCGCTCTCGTTATTCGACCGGAGCACGCTCGAACCCGCGTCAGTGTTGGGCGCGGATGGCAATCCCACGGGGCCGGAATTGGTGATAGGCCAGGTTCGCGTTCTGCCGCCCACGCATAAGCCGACGCTGACCGAACTCGAAGTCACGGAGGACGCGACATTGCGACGTTGCGGCGCGCTTGGCCTGTGGGCGATGACGGCGGATCGCGCCCAGGCTGCGCCGGGCGATGTGGTGGCATGGCGGTGGGTGTGGGAGGCGGTGGAGACGCCGTCGGTATCAGCGCTGGCAACGGTGACGCTGCGCGACGCGGCGAATACCGTGGTGCGGACCTGGTATCTGCCTCCTGCTGCGACGTGGTGGCCTACGGATCAATGGCAGGCGGGGGAGCGCTGGATTGGACGTCCCCTTGTGCGGCTGCCCGGGTCACTCGAAAGCGGCGAATACATCCTGCGTGTCGGGCTGCCGGGCTGCGATGACCTGGCTGCCGTCCCGTTGCATGTCGTCGCGCCGGAACGCCGCTGGACGGTGCCGGCCGACTTTGTGGCGACGGATGTGGTCCTGGGAGGGGCGGTCCGCCTGGCCGGATATGCGATGGAGATCGAGGAAACCCAGCGTGTGACAGTCCGTCTTGCCTGGCAGGCCGTTGCCGAGATGGAGACGTCGTATCGCGTGTTCGTTCACCTCGTCGGCGCAACCGGGCGGGTGCTCGCCCAGAGCGACGGTGAACCCGCCGGTTGGACGCGCCCGACGACGGGGTGGGCGGTCGGTGAAGTGGTGGTGGATGAACGGGTCATCGCCATCCCTGACAACGCCGCGCCCGGCGACTATGAAATTCGGGTGGGATTGTATGCGCCGGACGGCCCGCGTCTGACCACGGACGCAGGCGACGACGCGATTGTGGTGGGGACGTTCACCGTCCGCTGAGATTATGGCGCATAGCCCAGGTCGGCGGCGCGGGTGAACGCTGCTTGAGCTGCTTGTGTTTCTCCAGTAGCCTGGAGTGCCAATCCGCGCCAGTAGTGCGCCTGCCCCAGTTCTGGCGCAAGCGCGACCGCCTTGTCCAGCGCCTCGCGGGCGCCGGTTGTGTCGCCCGTCATCAACTTGAACCAGCCCAAAAGCATGGTCGCCTCGCCATCTTCCGGCGCGAGCTGAATCGCGCTCTGGATGGGACGCATCGGGTATTCATTCTGGATGAGATGCCGTTCCAGGTAAAAACGGGCTGCGGTTTTGGCTACATCGGCGTCGGTGGGAGCGGCGTCGAGCGCCGCGCCGATCCAGGCATCCACTTCGTCGTAGTGGCCGGCCTGGGCTTTAGCCTCGGCCAGGCTCAGGCAGGTGAGGGGATTGGTCGGGTCGAGGTTGTAGGCTTGCAGTAGTGCGTTGGCGGCGTTGTCGGTTTGCTGCTGGCCGAGGTAGAACAGTCCCAAGAGCAACCAGGCCAGAGGAGAGCGCGGCGCCAGGGTAGTGGCTTTGAGGAAGTGGGGTTGTGCTTCTTGAGGGCGGTCGAGTCGCGCCAGGGCCTCGCCGAGCCAGGCATGGGCTGCGGCAGGGGCGTCATCTGTGGCCGCAGCGCGGGTCAGTACACAGGCGGCCAACGGCCAATTTCCGTCGCGGATGAGGGTAATCCCTAATTGCACGTCATCGCCGGTCGGCGGAAGGATGCAAAAGCGGGCATCGGCTTCGCATAGTGAAGAAATATCTCCACTGAGCGCGCCCAGGGTAAGGCGTGCGTCGAGGTCATCCGGCGCGGCGTCATACCAGCGTTGAGCGATGGTGCTGGCGGTAGCGCACTGATACGTGTGCAGGTAGGCGCGGGTCAGCCATTTCAAAGCCTGGCTGTCGTTGGGGACGGTGATAAGGTGCGCTTCGGCTGTAGTGATGAGGTCGGCCCAGTTTCCATTGAGCGCGAGCAACTCCAGTCGCAACGGCGTTATTTCTTCGACGGGTGCCTTCCTACGGGCGGCTTCATCCAGAGCGGCTAAGCCGGCAGCGGGTCGGTTCCACATCTGATAGAGTTGGGCGAGTTGCAGCGCCGGTTGTGGATCATGGGGAGCCTCCTGCAAAGCCTCGTGGTAGAGGGTTTCGGCGGCGGAGTATTCGCCGGCCGTGATGTGGGCGGCGGCAGCGCGGTAGATTTCGGCGTAGGGAGGGCTGTCGATGTTTGTGGGTGTAGGGATAACGGACGGCGGCGTCGCCGGCGCGCAGCATGACAACAGCCAGGCAGCTATCGCCAGCGCGAGGCATAACTTGTAATACAGGTCATAATTCGGACGCCGTTTCATTGAATCAACGCTTACGCAAGAGTTTCTAGAGGACTATTTTACCACGTCATTTGCTTTTTCCTGTGCTCTCATTACAATACAAGGGTTTCACGTAGGCAGGGTGAGGTGTACGACAGGAATGGCTGTAGCCGGTCTCCAGACCGAGCTACCGCCGGGTCAGGCGTGGGCGGGCACGGTCGGAGACCGGCCCGAGCCGTATTTTGTAGAGGTCCCGTTTTGCATCTATCGTTTGAGAAGGATCGGATTATATGCGCGTTTTGGTTGTGGACCCCAATGAAGCTTTTGCGACTTTATTATCCGAAGAATTAAAGCGCGAAGGTTATGAGATCGATATGTGCCTGGATGGGACCAGTGCGCTCGCTGCTGCACGGCGTCATACGATCGATCTTGCTGTGTTAGACATGGCCTTAGTTGGACCGGACGCCCTCGTGCTCGCCCAACAACTACGGAATTTGAATGCCAACCTGCGGCTGATGCTCATCCCGCTTATGGGGGAAACGTTGCCGTCCCAGGCAATGTCATTAGCGGTGCAAGGGGTGCTTCCCAAGCCTTTCTTCTTACCGGAGCTGCCGGGGTTGATTCAGGCAGCGCTTCGTGCGCCGTTAGCAGGAGGCGTCATTACGTCAGAAACGGCGGAGCCAACGCCCGTTGTGGCCGAATCTGTACCGCCCCCGGTAGAGGAAGGCATTGCGATGGATGAAGGCATCTTTGGTCCTGAGATCGGCGCCGTCCCCGCGCGTGAAACGAAACAGTATATCATCGCGCCTCCCGTCGAAATGATAGAAATGCCCCTTCCAGAGATGGAGAGTGTTGAGATAAGCCAGGAGGGTCAGGAAGGAACCGCCGGTCTTTCTTATGATGCCTTCAGCGCGCACCGTCTGGAAGTTGAACGACTGATGAACGCGCTGGTACAGGACGTAGGCGCCGACGCGGTCTTGTTGACGTTCGGCGGTGGGCTGTTGACGTATGTGGGTGGCCTGGCGCAGGCTGAGGCCGAGTCCATCTCGCGCGCTATTGTCCACGGCTGGCGGACGTCCGCCGAGGTCGCGCGCATTTTGGGCCGCGAGCAAGTGCGTTTTGAGCAAAGCATCTCCGGCGACGACTATATGCTTTACGCCTTGAGTGTGGAAGTCAATGCCATTATGGGCGTTGCCGTGCGCGGCGCGGCGCCCCTGGGATTGTTGCGCCATCACGCGCGCGCGACGGCCGAACGGATCGCGCAGATCTGCAAAGTGTAGCCACCGTGCAAAGGCTGCGTCAACAGTTTGACCGGACCCGTAAACCCATGGTTGGGCTGGCAGTGCTCTCTTTTCTTTTGCTGGTGGCGGCGACGGGGCTGTTGGCTTTTCACCGTTATGTGTGGGATGCTTTTCTGCTGCTTATTCTCTCCGGCTGTGGGTTGCTGTTGAGCTTGACTCGTACTGTCACTCCCCCAAAAAACTTCTCCGCGCGCCCGGCGCGGTTTCTGCCGCGCACTCTGACCGGCTGGGTCCGTTTGAGCGCGCTGTTGGTGGTTGTGGTGGTGTCATTCTCGGCGCGTCGGGATGTCGCCGGGCGGGATTATACGGCTTTGTTCCTCGGCTGGCTCATCGCCGTGCTGAGTTTTGGCGCGACGCTCCTGTTGCCGTTGATCCGACGTAAACGCACGGAGACTCTCTGCCGTTCGGAGCGATATGCGCTGGCGGGGTTGCTGCTGGCGGCGTTCCTGGTCCGCGCACTGGCATTGGGACAAATCCCGGCCAATCTCGGCGGTGACGAGGGCACGCAGTTGCTGGCCGGACTCCGTCTGGTGGAACGTCCATTGGGCAACCCCTTTGCGACCGGCTGGTATTCGGTTCCCACAATGTCCTTTCTGGCTTACGGCGTGGCGATGCGGCTCTTCGGGGCCACGATGGCCGGCGGACGGATGCTTTCGGCCATCGTGGGCACGGTGACGGTCCTGACGACATTCCTCCTGGGACGGACGTTAGGAGGGCGGCGTGTGGGGTGGGTGGCGGCGTTGGTGGTGGCCTTTTCCCATTACCACATCCATTTTAGCCGTCTGGCGTCCAACCAAATCTTCGATCCCCTTATCGGCACATTGTCCCTCTGGCTGCTGTGGTTAGCGCTGAAGCCGGTACGACCCGTGGGGAACGCAGCAGGGGAGGGACAGTTCCAGAGCAGCTTCCAGGATGAGATGCGGACGGTGTCGCTGTGGGGGTTGTCCGGCCTGGTCGCCGGGATGGGATGGTACACTTACTTCGGCGCGCGCTGGGTGACGTTCCTCATCGGCCTGATCGTCGCCTGGCGGATGTTGGTCGAACCGCGCTTTTGGGTCCGCCATAGGCGCGGCCTGCTGATGTTCGCGGGCGGCTGGTTGATGGTCGTCTTGCCGTTGCTGGGATGGTATACAGTGCATCCGTCGGCATTGACGGAGCGCTATAACGAGGTGAGCATTTTTGCTTCGGGCTGGTTGGAACGCGAGGTGACGGTCACCGGGAAGCCGCCGCTCACGTTGCTCCTGTGCCAGTTGTGGAAGGCGGCGACGGCTTTCCACTATACGCCGGACCCCACTTTCTGGTATTTTCCGCAGGCGCCGCTGTTGGACTTCATCACCGGGGCGTTGGTGTTGGTTGGATTGATGGTGGCCTTACGGCGGGCGCGTTGGCCTTCACGGGCTGTGACATTGATCTGGTTGGGGTCGACGCTGCTGATGGCCTGGGGCTTGACCGAAAACCCGCCGAGCAGTCAGCGGGGGCTGCTGCTCGTTCCGGCAGTGGCGCTCCTGGCCGCGTGGGGTATGGAAGCGTTGTGGAAGGTGCTGGGATCGGTGCGGTTGGCGCGGGTTACCTTTGGCATCCTGCTGAGCCTGATGGCGCTGTATAACCTGGGTTTCTATTTCGCCGTTTACACACCGCGTCGTCTGTACGGCAATCCCACGGCAGAAATCGCCACGGCACTGGCGCATTATATTCTGAAGAATCCTCATCCTGTCTGTGGGTCTGCCGGTGTAGAGCCGTGTTACAGCACCGTCTACTTTTTCGGCGCGCCGGTCATCTACTGGCAGTTTGGCGGAATGGCTTTCCTGCTGCGCGACCAACCCGGTATGGATGTGCTGCCCGGTGAGATGCCGGCGCATGTCGCCTCCCCGGCGCGTTTCGTCTTTACCGGCGGGCGTTTTAACGAGTTTGACGCGGTGCAGAGTGCCTATCCCGGCGGCGTCGCTGCCGAGGTGAAATCGCCGGACGGGCACGTTTTGGCGCTGATCTATGATTGGTCGGCGGCAAGTTCTCCCTGACCATTTGACAATCCATCCCCAGACGCTATAATGAGACAGTAGCATAAAAATCCTAGCCGGCAGTGCCGGGAGCATGAAGGGAGGGAGAAGTGTGACCTATGTTTTTGCGGATGACAATGAATCCTTTGATTCATTGTTGCGTCGTTTCAAGAAAAAGGTGCAAGGGGATCGTATCCTCTCCGAGATTCGCAAGCGGCGGTATTTTGAGCAGCCAAGCATAGTGCGGAAACGCAAACGGGCAGCGAAATTACGCAAGAGTCGCCGGACTTCACTCAAAGATAGTCGCAAGCAGTACTGAACCGGTTTGGGTGTGTGATGAGCCTCAAAGAACAACTTCAACACGATTTACAGACGGCGATGCGCGCGCGTGACGAGCGCCGTAAGTCTGTGCTGCGTATGGCCCTGACCGCCATTCAACTGGCAGAAGTTGAAGAGAGGGGGGAGTTGAGCGACGCCGGTGTCGTCAACGCCATCCGCAAAGAGGTTCGGCGTCGAGAAGACGCCCTGGAGATGATCCGACAATCCGGACGCGACGATATCATCGCCGAGGATGAAGCGCAGTTGGAGATTCTCCGTTCTTATCTGCCCCAGCTTTTAACGGCGGAAGAAGTAGCCGTCATTGCCCGGGAGGTTATCGCCGAGGCGGGTGCTGCTTCTCCGGCCGATATGGGGAAAGTCATGAAATTACTTATACCCAGGGTGCAGGGCAAGGCTGATGGACGCATGGTCAGTCAAGTTGTCCGTGATTTGCTTGCCGCTTGACCCCCTGGTCTCTGTCCATGAACGTTGAATCAAGAGGGGCCCCGGCGTGGGGCTCCTCTTGTGCTATTGGACAATGAGCGTAACGAAGTCGACTAAAGTTTCGCGTGGCTGGGGTTTTCGCCAAAGCCTTTTCTGGTTTTGGCTGACGTTGTTGACGGCATGTGTCCTCGTTTTTTCGTTCCCCAATGATTACAACCTGGTGGCCGGCGCGGTGGCGCAGCGCGACATACGGGCGCCGCTGGATTTCACCTATGTCAGCGAGATCCGCACCCAGCAAGCGCGAAAAGAGGCCATCCGGCAGGTCGCCCCGGTGTACACGTCCCCGGACTTCGATCTGGCGCGGCAACAATACAACCGGGCGCGTCAGGTTTTTGCCTACTTGTGGGAACTGCGCGCCGATATTTATGCTTCCGAGGCGCAGGGATATGCCTGGGTTCTGGCCGTGCCGGAGCTGGCGGATTTGCCGTTGAGTACGGTGAACCTCCTTCTCGATATGCCCGATGCAAGTTGGAAGCAGGTGGAAATCGAATCGTTGAGTTTACTGGATCAGATCATGCGTCAGCAGCGCATCCGTGAGGAAGACCTGGCTACCGTGCGCGCGAATGTGGTGAACCTGGTGGCCCTGGAACTGGCGCCGGATGAGGCCCTCGTGGTCAACGAGTTGGTGCAGCGTTTCCTGAAGCCGAATGTGTTCTATGATGAAGCGGCGACAGAGGCGGCGCGTCAGGCGGCGAGTGACGCCGTCGGCGCGAACTTCAACACCTTCCGCAGCGGTGAAGTGATTGTACGTGAAGGCAATGTCGTCTCTGAATTGGATATGGAGGCCCTGCGCGAATTAGGACTGTTGACCCAGACGTGGAATTGGGTAGACTTCTGTTGGATGCTTTTGCTGGCGGGGATCGCGGTGTTTATGCTGGGTTTTTATCTGTGGCGATTCCAGCCCGACGTGTTGAACGTTGTATCTTCGGAACTGTTATTTGCGCTTCTCATGACCCTCTTTCTGGTCCTGGCGCGAGTGCTCATCACGTCGGGGAATATGCTGCCGTACCTGTTCCCTGCGCCGGCGCTGGCGATGCTTTTGACGACCACGGTGGGTCTGCCGGCAGCGGTCGGCGCGGTGACTTTCGTCGGCGGTGTTAGCGGCTGGATCGCCGGGCGCTCGCTGGGATTTGCCGTGTTTATCACCATGGGTGGCATCGCCGGGGCGTTGACCTTGCCGCGTTATGAACAAACCAGCACGATTTTCCGTTCCGGGTTGTTAGGGGGACTGCTCGGCGCCGCGACGTTATTTGCTTTCAACGCCGGCGACTTCAAGACGGATCCTTTGTCGTTATGGTTCAAGGTTGGCGTGGCGATGGCCGGGGGAGTTGTTTCCGGCGCTTTGACGGTGGGAGGACTATTTCTGCTCGCCCCGCTGTTCGATCTGACGACGACTTTTCGTCTCACGGAGTTGAGTCGTCCGAATCATCCCCTGCTGCAGCAATTGTTGCGGGAGGCGCCGGCGACCTTCAACCACGTGATGATGGTGGCGAGCCTGGCGGAACAGGCCGCCGAACGCATCGGCGCGAACACCCTGCTCACGCGGGTGGGGGCGTACTACCACGACGTCGGCAAACTGGCGCGGCCGTACTTCTTCGCGGAAAACCAGCAGGGCTTGAGCAATCCCCACGACCGGCTGGACCCCTACACGAGCGTCGATGTGCTCAAAGGCCACATCCGCGATGGGATCAAACTGGCGCGTCAGTATCACCTGCCGGGGCGGGTACGCGCCTTTATCCCGGAACATCACGGAACGACGCGGGCGAGTTTCTTCTATCACAAGGCCGTTGAAGCCGCCGGCGGGGAGGCCGACCTGATCGACGAATCCCAGTTCCGCTATCCCGGTCCGATTCCACAAAGCCGCGAGACACTGCTGGTGATGTTGGCGGACGGAGCGGAAGCTGCCACCCGCGCGCGCCGACCTTCCACGCCGGAAGAATTGGCGAGCGTCATCAATGCGATCTTTGAACAGCGGTTGATGGATGGTCAATTGGATGAATGTCCGATAACGATGCACGAACTGCACATCGTGAAATCAACCTATATTGAACTTTTGCGTGGGGCTTTCCATCCCCGCATCCCGTATCCTGAACCCCAGGAGAGCAAAAAGCACGATTATGGGCGCTAAACGACATATTATCGATATACAAGTTGAGGAACAGGTTGGCCCGCTCGACGTCGAGCCGCTGCGCGAGGCCGTGAGCCAGACATTGATGCAGCAAGGAGTGACTGAACCCTGTGAGGTGGTGGTAGTCATTGCCGACGATGCCGTTTTGGAGGATTTGAACTCCCGTTTTCGCGGCATCGTCGAGCCTACGGACGTCCTTGCGTTTGCTAACGATACGCGTGGTCCCTTTGCCGGCGGCGGGGGACAGTTCCCCCGTTATCTGGGCGACATCGTCATCTCCATGGACCGCGCCCGCGCTCAGGCCGAAGCTGTCGGCGGGGCGTTGACCCAGGAATTGCAGTTGCTCACGGTTCACGGCGTTCTGCATTTGCTCGGTCATGATCATGCCGCAGCGGCAGACAAGGCGGCGATGTGGGCCGCGCAAGCGGCTATTCTCAACGATCTCGGCGCGGAGATCCCTTTACCGGAATGACTCCACAATGCAACGGTAACTTTTGGGCCAGCCTGAAACATGCGGCTGAAGGATTGCTGTATGCCATTCATACGCAGCGCAATTTCCGCATTCATCTTGTCGTTGCCGTAGTGGTCGTCGTGATGGGGTGGTGGCTGCATTTGCCCTATGCGTCGTGGGCCGTTTTGGCTTTAACGGTGGGAATGGTTTTGGTCACCGAAATGGTGAACACGGCCGCCGAGGCTATGGTGGATTTAGCCAGTCCCGATTACCATCCCCTCGCCAAACTCGTCAAAGATGTGGCGGCGGGCGCGGTGTTGGTGACGGCCATCACGGCGATTGTGGTGGGTCTGATCGTCCTTGGCCCCCCGTTGCTGACGCGGTTGGGGATTGAGGGTTGTTAACTCACAGCGTAGGGCAAATTGCCCATTCGCCCTACCCTATAGGGAGGAACCTTATGACATCGTTCAACGGTTTGGGACTCCACATCGGCAATCTGGCGCGTCTGTCGCATGCGCAGACACGCTCCATCAGCCCGGAGAACTTCAGCGGCGAGAAGGGCAAGGGCGGGATGGCACTCGAAGGCACCGGCTCAGAATGTGCCCGCGACCTGGGGCAGGGATGGAAAATCTCGCCCTCTGTGGGCATCGCTCCCGGCCAGACCTTTACCCTGGCCGACATCGCCGGGCCGGGCGCGATCCAGCAAATCTGGATGACGCCGACCGGCCACTGGCGCTACAGCATCCTGCGCATCTACTGGGACGGGCAGGAGCAGCCGGCGGTGGAGTGCCCGGTGGGCGATTTCTTCGCCATGGGGTGGGGACAGTATGCGCCCCTGTCGTCGCTGGCGGTGTGTGTCAACCCCGGTAGCGCGTTCAACTGCTATTGGGAGATGCCCTTCCGCAAACACTGCCGCATCACAATGGAAAACATCGCCGCAGAGCGGATGATCCTCTACTACCAGATCAACTATACTCTCACCGACGTGCCGGAAGATATGGGCTATTTCCATGCCCAGTTCCGCCGCGTCAACCCGCTGCCCTACAAGGACGTTTACACGATCCTGGATGGGGTGCAGGGACAGGGGCACTACGTCGGCACGTACCTGGCGTGGGGCGTCCACAACACCGGTTGGTGGGGCGAGGGGGAGATCAAATTTTACATGGACGGCGATACGGAGTTCCCCACCATCTGCGGCACGGGGACCGAGGATTACTTCTGCGGTTCGTACAACTTCGAGAACCGCGAAACGCACCAGTACCAGCCCTTCACTACACCCTACTCAGGTTTGCACCAGGTGATCATCCCCGATGGCGTCTATCGTTCGCAGCAACGTTTTGGCCTGTATCGCTGGCACATTGTCGATCCGGTGCGCTTTGAGCAAGAGCTGCGGGTTACCCTTCAGGCACTCGGCTGGCGCAGTGAGCGGCGCTATCTGCCCTTGCAGGATGATATGGCCTCGGTCGCTTATTGGTACCAGACCCTGCCGACGGCGCCCTTCCCGGCGTTGCCGGAGCGCGATGCACTGGAAGTGATCTAACGGATGGGCAGCGATGATTCGGATCCTATACTTTAGCGGTACCGGCGAGTTTCATACCGATGTCACGCCGGAGGCGCTGGCCGGGCTACTGCAAGATGAGAGTGGACTGTTGTGGCTGGACCTGCGCGAAGAACCGGCGGAGGTGTGCATGCCCATTCTCCGCGACACGTTTAACTTTCATCCCCTGGCGATTGACGATGCATTGGAAGAGTCGCATGTGCCGAAAATCGACGATTGGGGCGCCTATCTCTACATGGTCTTGCACGCCGTCAACTATAATCCTCAAGACAATGACATCACTACCCTGGAGCTGGACATCTTTGTCGGCTCGCATTATCTCGTCACCCATCAGACGACGCCGTTGAGCGCCGTGGACCGCGTGTGGACGCTGTGCCAGCGCGATGAACGTCATCTACGCCAGGGCGTGGCGCACCTGTTGTATCAATTAGCGGATGAGTTGGTCTCGGACTATATGCCGGCCGTCGATGACATCGATGTGACGATTGACGAGATCGAAGACCGCGTGTTCGGCAATCCGGCCCCTGATATTTTGGAGCAGATTTTTGGCCTTAAGCGCGCACTGTTGACGCTGCGTCGTATCATCGCCCCGCAGCGTGAAGTGCTGAATAAGTTAGGCCGGGGGGATTATGCCGTCATTCCTGCCGCCTATAGCGTCTTTTTCCGCGATGTGTACGATCACCTGGTGCGTCTGTATGACATTGTGGACAGTCTCCGTGATTTGGTCGGCGGAACCCTGGACACCTATCTCTCCGTCGTCAGCAACCGCATGAATGGCGTGATGAAGACATTGACCATGATTACCACCGTATTTATGCCGATCTCTTTTCTGGCCGGTTTCTTCGGCATGAATTTCTTTCAGCCGTTTGTGGCTCTCCCCGCGTGGACAGGACGGACGGCGTTCGTCGCCCTACTACTGCTGATGGTGTTACTGCCTGGGGGGATGTATCTGTGGATGCGCAAACGAGACCGGACGTAATCGAGCATGATGTTGCCTAGCGACCCGAAGCGTGTCTTGATACTCACGGCGGATGCCGGATTTGGACATCGCAAAGCGGCCACGGCCATTGCCGACGCGCTGCGCGAGGTGTACACGGATGCGTGCGTGGTCGAGATTGCGAACCCGCTGAGTGACAAGCGTGTGCCCGCCTTCCTGCGCGATAGCCAGACGGATTACGACAAACTGGTGCGGGTTATGCCGGATTTGTATCGCTTCGGCTACGAAACCAGCGATACCGCCTCCATCAGCAGGGTCATCGAGGGCGCGTTGGTGATGATGTTGTTCAATGTGTTGTCAGACCTCGTGCGACAGCATCGCCCGGATGTGGTTGTGACCACCTACCCTTTGTATCAGTCGCCGCTCGCGGCCATTTATGGCCTTTACCGTAACCATGTCCCGTTACTCACCGTCGTTACGGATCTGGCGACGGTGCATCGGGTGTGGTTTCAACGCACGTGTGACATGCTCATCGTACCTACCGAGGCAGTACGTCAACTGGCGCTCGACTATCACATCCCCGCGTGTAAGCTGAAGGTCGTGGGCATTCCGGTGCACCCGGATTTTGTGCACCGGCAAGGGGACAAAATGTCGTGCCGGGCGACGTTGGGATGGCGCTCCGATCTTATAACTGTGCTGATCGTGGGTAGCAAGCGCGTCAGCAACTTGCGTGATCTGTTGCGGGTGCTCAATCATGCGGGTCTGCCGGTACAACTGGCGATGGTGACGGGAGGCGATGAAGCATTGTACAACGACCTTAGCGATGTGGAATGGCATGTTGCGGCACATCTCTACCGTCTCGTCAAAGAGATGCCCCTGATGATGCACGCCGCGGATTGTGTGATCAGCAAAGCCGGTGGGCTGATTGTTTCTGAATCTCTGGCGTGTGGCTTACCCATGATTTTGGTGAATGTCATCCCCGGACAAGAGACCGGCAATGTGGAATATGTGGTCAACCATGGCGCCGGCGAATGGGCCAAAGACCCTATCGGTGTATTGGAGATTCTCTATCATTGGCTGGAACGAGAAGGAGCGTTACTGGCCGAAAAAGCGCGCCATGCCCAATGCCTCGGACGTCCCCAGGCGGCTTATGATATTGCGGACCTGATCTGGGAAGCTGCCTCGTCAACACCGGGAAATTCAGCCTAAGCCGGCGATTGGATGGGTAGCGCGAGGTGCCAACTCGGGGCGAATTGCCCATGTGCTCTGCCAACGAAAGGAGCGTCATGACTGAAATCGAAGCGAAACAGCCTGCCGAATTGTGGAAAGAAATTGTCGCCAACGGCATCGAAGGAACCACCGGCCATTACAGCCTGCCGCCGCTGTCCGGCGCGGCACTGGCGGCGATCATCAAGCACGAATCGACGCCGGAAAACCTGAGCGAGCTGCAATTCAAGAAAAACCGCCCGGTCGATTCGCCGGTCTCCGAGGCGGTGGAAGACCCCACGGACCTGGCGCAGGCGGGATGGGCCGTCGTCTTTCCGGCAGAGATGGACGAGAAGCGCCGCGAGGCTATCCAAGAGGCGCTCAAGCCGTTACTGGATCACCGCCAGGAGAAGGCCGGTGACCTGTATCGCATCTTCGAGGGCGAGACCGGCTACCATGCCACCGAAAGCAAGAGCGATTTCTGCAAGCGCCAGTCGCCGGAGATCAAGCGCGGGCCGGCCAGACCGGAGCAAATGCCCTTCTACGTGCTGCTCGTAGGCAGTCCGGCAGAAATCCCCTACGAATTCCAGTTCCAACTGGATGTGATGCGGGGGGTGGGGCGCCTTGACTTCGGCAACGACCTGGAGGCTTATGCCCGCTATGCCCACAACGTCGTTGCGGCGGAGAAAGGCGCGGTCAAACTGCCGCGCCGGGCGACTTTCTTCAGCGTCAGAAATCCAGGCGATGACGCCACCTTGATCAGCGACCGCTACCTGGTGCGCCCTTTGTTCGCCAACCTGCAACAGCCGCACCTGCAAGGTGAAATCCCGCTCCGGTTCCCATGGGATCTTAGCCTCGCATCCTCAGGGGAGAAGGCGGAACTGGCACGCTTGTTGAGCGGCAGAGACCAGACCCCGGCCTTGTTGTTCACGGCGAGTCATGGAATGGTGTTCTCTCCCCCTGCTCCACTCCAACAGCAACTTCGTGAGCAAGGGGCACTGCTCTGCCAGCATTGGGCGAGGGGTGCCATGGTCCAGCGCGATGATTACTTTGCTGCAGAAGACCTCGGAAACGTCAATCTCCTGGGACTTATGGCGCTGTTCTTTGCGTGCTTTGGCGTGGGAACGCCCCAGTTTGACTATTTCACCGCTCCCTATGCCGAGGCCCGGCCCCCCCTCGCCCCCTACAGTTTTACCGGCGCCCTGCCTAAACGTCTGTTGACCCAGGGCGCGCTGGCCGTTGTCGGGCACGTGGACCGGGCGTGGGGCTACTCGTTCATATCGCCGGGCAGCAATGTGGAAATCGATGCCTTTGTCACCGCCCTGCGCAAAATGCTCAACGGCGACCCTGTCGGCCTGGCGACCGATCCGAGTTTCAACCTGAAATATGCCGATATGACGGCGACACTCCACGAGGCGCTTCAGGAGTTGCACTATAACCCGACCTTTCTGGACGATGAGGAACTGGTACGGTTGTGGACGGCGAACAACGACGCGCGAAGTTACGTTGTGCTCGGCGACCCCGCTGCCCGCATCCCTTTCGTGTCCGGGGAGGACACGGCAGTGGAACGGGCGACCGCTTCCGCCGCACTGCCTCCGCTCATTGTGGAGAGGCTATCCGTGTTGCAAGCGGCCATCGGCGCAGAGCCAACCGTCGCTTATGCGGCTCCCCCCGTCGCTACGTCCGGCAGTGACATCCATGTGGATGAAGCACACCAGGCGCTGGTGAACCGCGATTTTGCCATCCAGATCGATGGGATCACGAACTCGTTGAAAGAGTTTGCCAACAAAATCGCCGAGGCGCTACACAATGCCACGCAGGATATTCTGACGCTGGAAGTGCGCACTTATGCCACGCACAATATGCAGGGCATCACCGTGGATCATGCCGCTGACGCCGATTTGCGCGCCCTGACCTTGATCGACTTTGACGGCGATATGCGGAACTATGTCCCGACCACGGGCGAGGGTGTGGATGAAGACCTGTGGCAGATTCACCGGCAGATGGTGAGCGAGGCTCAGACGAACCGCACCCAATTTGTGAGCGCGATGGCGAAGATGGCAAGTGACCTGCTCGACACCATCAAGCTTAAATAGTTGCTGTCTTCGGGGAGTGTGATGGCCGCTGATCGTTTCACGCTGTCCAGCTTTGCGGCGACCGCCGACCCGTTTGGCGTGTGGGAGATCCCCACGCCGGAGGTGAAGACGGTCAGCACGGAAGGCCTGACATGGCGCGCGGAACTGCCGAACGCGGAGTCCGGCCTTGACGCCGTCCGGGCTCGCGCGGAGGTGTTGCAGCGCGGCGATGGCTACCTGACGCGGGCGGACGCCGAGCTGCGGGCGACGCTTGATGGCATCGTGGCTGCTGCCGGTCGCGGCGTGGCCGGGGCAGATTCATACGTGTTTGCCGTCCCGGCGGCGGAGAGCTTCCATCTCCAAAAGCAGGCGCTGCGCGCTCTATTGAGTGGCTTCGCCGCGTCGGCATCGGCGCCACTGACCGGCGCTGTAGCCTTCGGCGCCGTGGACGTGTTTGCCGCAGAAAAGGAGCGTGAGGGTTTTCAGGATGCCTGTCGGCGCTGGTTGGCCTTTGTAGAACAGGTGAAGCAGTTGATGACGTTGCCGGCGGATGCTGAAACGGTCATTGCCGGAGAGCTTGTCGGGCTGACGCGCATCGATTGGAGGGGGGACCTGGCGACATTTTGGTCCCCGGGCTTGTTGGCACTCTCGCGGGAGATCCACCGTCAGAACGTGAACCTGGTTTTGGCTTCGCGGATGGCGCTGTTGCGTGTTGTCTCCGTGGTGGCGAGCGGCGCCGGTGGGTTGGCCGTCAAGGCCATCGCGCTGCCGCCAGGGGCGCAGGCACTGCTGTTTCCTGCTGTCGTCCGCTTCATTTTCGACGTGATGGACGCCCTCCGCGCATGGGACGCTGTACCGTCATAAATTTCTCATTTTAGGACTTACGCCAATTTCCGTTTGTAGTGACGGCTTCAGCCGTTCTTAGCTCCTAAGAGACGCCTGAAGGCGTCACTACAAATCCTCCGCCGCTTGATTCGAGCCAGGCTTGCGTAAGTCCTGATTTCTCATTTCTAAACTGTTTTCAGGGAGGTTAAACTATGCCAGGAGAAGGGGTTTCGGCAGAAAAATCTAAGGATTTGAAGGCTGCGGTGCAACAATTCGCCAACGACTTGGCCGCAAAGGTGGAAAGTTTCATCACCGACATTTCCGATCTGGAGGTGCGCACCTACACCATCACGGAAGGGCAGTTTGCCACTGTGCTCGACGATCCCCAGAAGAAGGACGATAAAACGCTCAGCGGGGCGGGTGTGCAATTGCGCGCCTACACGCGGATCGCCTTCGACAGCGACACCATCGTCTGCTTGCCGGTCAACGCCAGCGGGCAGATCGATGGGGCGGTGTGGGATATGCACCAGGCGGCGGTGAACCAGGCGCTCCAAAACCGTGCGGAGATGCTGCGCACCATTGGCGACGCAGCCGCTTCGGCGCTCGATGCTTTGAAGAAGAGCCGTTAGTCTGGCCTATGTCCGGTAAGGACCTGCGCCAGGCAGTGGCGACCTTCGTGCAGCAGTTGATGGGCCGCGTACAGCCCCTGCTCGACGAGGCGACATCATTGGAGGTCAGCACCTACAGTGTCGCCGCGCCGCAACTGGAGAACGTCGCCGCGATGGCCGCCAGTGGCGCATTGCCAGTGCCGCGGCGGGGATACACGCGGGTCACTTTCCACTGCAATCTGAACGGCTGTAGGGGAGTCGAACGCTGGGACGAAGTGGATGCGCCTGTGCGCCCGATGCACAGTGTGGCGGTGGAGCAGGCTCTTGCCGGCCGGGAGATGTTACTCACGGTAGGCCGCGAAGCGCTTGACCGGCTCCGGGGGTAGAGCGCTACTTTCCGTCGTTCCCGCGTTATGCCTTCGGCAGCAAGGGACGCTTGGTGGGTATGCCGGGGCGGCGAGGATATTGCGGCGGCGTCGCAGCGACTTTATCCAGGATGACCAGGTAGCGTGTTTCGGCCAATCCCCGTAATTCCACGGGCACGAGCCGCCGGACACATCCCCCTAATTGTCGGATGGCCCATTCGCCGCGCTGGACTTCGGCGGGGGCGCCTTCGCCCTTTTGCGCCAGTGCACGCCCGCCGAGCTTGACCAGCGGCAGCAGATATTCCGCCAGGATGGGCATATCGGCGACGGCGCGGGCGATGGCCCAATCGTACTGTTCGCGGTGGGCCGGTTGCTGCCCCAGCTCCTCGGCGCGTCCATGTTCGACGGTGACGTCGTTCAGACCGAGGCGGTTCGTGATCTGTTCAAGGAATCCCACTTTCTTGGCCGTAGCTTCTAATTGGACTTTTGACAAATGCCTCGATAAACAGGGTCCGGTATTGACAAAAAAC
>DAOOGN010000008.1:0-70101 GCA_035415725.1 Anaerolineae bacterium
ACCGGATCGCGGGTTAGCCTGGCTGCGGTCGGTATGAGCGTTGATAAGCCCTATCAGCAGGTCGAAACCTATTGACAGAGGATAAAATCTGTGATATATTTGTAGGAACTCCGGTAACGATACCGGCAACGATATCAGAAAAAAACGATTCTCTGGGACTTTGTGGGGGTGATAGAAACAAAGGCTGTAGTTTTTGCCACGGATGACACGGATTGCACCGATTTTTTATACTTTGCGTGTCAATCCATGAAATCGGTGGCCGGTTTTTTATTTCGACCCCACAAAATCCTGAAGAACCGGAAAAATGAAAGGAGGCAGGCAGGATTCGACAAGAAACGGAGAAGCGCATAAGAGGGCCTTCTCGATGTGTTTTGTACCCGTGACAGTGGACAATGAGGGTGCATTTTTGCCTCTAGTAACATACGATCATTCACCCATAATTCCCTATTGACAATCCACTATTTTCAGACTACAATTGAATTGTTCATTGAAACTTCAACTTTTTGTCTAAAAAATAACGAGGGTATGGCAAATTCCATCACGCTGCGGGACGTAGCAAAATTAGCCGGTGTATCCATAGGCACAGCCTCTCAGGCCTTAAACAACCGGCCTAATGTCGCGCAGGACACCCGCACGCGCGTTTTGGACGTAGCTAGGACATTGGGGTATCCCTTCAAAGAAGACAATAACACTGTCGACGACAACCCTCTATCGGTCATTGGGCTGCTCCTTAAACATGACTATGGCTTTCCTTTTGAGGTCAATGCGTTTTATTCCTACATCCAGGCCGGCGTGGAAAGCGAGTGTCGCCATCACAATCTCAGCTTGATGTTTTCTAACATCGAAGTCGATCTTGCCAATCACCCGGTTATGTGGCCGGCGATGATCAGCGAACAGCGTATTGATGGGCTTATTCTGGCAGGCACCCTCATCGAAAATACCATCGGTCTGCTCGGACAACGCATCGATATTCCGATTGTGCTTGTGGACAGCTATGCGCCCAACTTACCCTTCGACAGTATCATCATTGACAACATCGCCGGCGCTAGTACGGCGGTCGATTATCTCATTCAACAGGGGCATACGCACATTGGGTTGATCGGCTGGGCCAAACAGTCCCCACCCAGTATCGGTGAGCGGCAGATAGGGTACTATCGTACACTGGAGGCACACCATATTTCTCCATGCTACATCGAAGAATCGGGGCTTAACCGCGAGGAAGGGTACAGGGCAGCGAAAGTGCTTTTGCAACGTGCGCCCGAGGTCACGGCGATTTTCGCCTGCAATGACTTAACGGCCATCGGCGCCATCCATGCAGCGCGCGAGATGGGGTTGACGGTGCCCGGCGATTTATCCATTATCGGATTCGACAATATCGATATGGCAAAGGAAGTAACTCCCCCTTTGACTACCATCCACGTCTACAAAACATGGTTGGGGATCTTGGGTGTGCGGCAGTTGATCGCCCGCGCGCTGAATCCCGGACAACCCAAAACCACGACGACTATCATGACTGACCTGGTGGTGCGCGAATCCACAGGTTGTCCGGGGAAACGATCCAGCTAAGGATAAATTAAGGAGGCGACTATTGAGTTAATGCAGAGAACCCATGGAGTCCAATTGCGTTCATCGTAGAAAGCCATTTCAGAAATACACTTAGGAGGAGTGTGACATGCGTAAGTATGCTTTGAATATCCTGGTTGTGTTAGTCTTGTTATTGAGCGCCTGTGGTACCCCCGCTCCGACTCAGGCACCTGCCACCGCAGTGCCGGCGACTGCAGTGCCGGCGACCGCAGTGCCTGCCACCGCAGTGCCCAAGACCGAGGAACCGCAAGCTACGGCAGAGCCGACTGTTCCGGCCTCTAAGTACAACGAGTCCCCGATGTTAGCCGCTCAGGTGGAAGCGGGCAAATTGCCCCCCGTGGATGAGCGCCTGCCGGCCAACCCCATGGTCATCGAACCTCTCGTCGAGCCAGGTCAATACGGCGGCGAGATGCGCTTTGGTATGGTCGGCACCAGTTCTACATGGGGCGGGATGGTCTTTGTGGCTGCCTGGGAGCACCTGACCATCTGGAAACCCGATTTCAGCGGCGTCGAACCGAACCTGGTCGAGAGCATCGATGTCAGCGACGATGTAACCACCTACACCTTCCACATGCGCAAAGGCATGAAGTGGTCCGATGGGGTGGATTTCACGGCTGATGACATCGCGTTCTACATCGAAGATGTCCTGTTCGACCCTGATCTAAGCCCCAATGGGCCTTCGGCGGACTGGATTCCTACCGGTCAGGGCGCCGATTTGAAATTCGAGAAGATTGATGATTACACCTTCAGACTGACCTTCCCGAAGCCCTACGGCACGTTCCTCTACGTCTTGGCGCAGTGGCAAGGTCGTCAGTTCGCCCAGTTCCCCAAGCACTACCTACAACAGTTCCACAAGAAATACAACGCGAACGTGGATGAGCTGGTCAAGACAGATGGCACGGTGGCCGACTGGATCGCCTTGTTCAACAAGTACGGCGGCGGTGGATGGGGCGACCCCGAAGCGTTCTATCTCTACCCTGAACACCCCACCCTGTATCCCTGGATGACGACGCAACCTTTGGGCACGGGTACGCAGGTTAAGCTGGAACGCAATCCGTACTACTGGAAAGTCGATACGAACGGCAACCAACTGCCGTACATTGACAGCATTCTGGTGACCGCTTACCAGGATGCGGAAAGCCGCACCTTCGCTATGCTCAATGGCGATATCGATGCCTTGAAAGACCCGGGCAACGACAACCGCATTATCTACCATGATGCAATGAACGAAGGCAAACCGATCAGCATCTATTACCCGTTGTCGGATGGCGCTAACACCAACACGGTCCATTTCAACCAGACCATTTCCGAGACCTACAAGGCCGGCGTTTTTGCCGACATCAACTTCCGCATCGGCATGTCTTATGCCATCAACCGCCAGGAGATCATCGAGATCGTCCACAATGGTCAGGGTACCCCCGCTCAACAGGCCCCGAACAACGATGGTCCGCTGTACATCGAAGGCATGGACACCCAGTATGTCGAATACGATACCGCCAAGGCGACCCAATACCTCGACAAAGTCTTCACCAACGGTAAGGATGCCGACGGCTACTACCTGGATGATAAGGGCAAGCGCTTTGAGATCATCTTCACCGTCCAAAACGACCTCAGCTACGGCACCACTTACGTTCAGGTGGCTGAACTGTTGATTGGTTATTGGGACAAGGTGGGTGTCAAGGCGACCTTGAACTCTATCGCTACGGACCCCTACGAACAGGCGCGCAAAGATAACACGATCGAATGCATCATCTTCACCGGAGAAGGTGGCGCCGGTATTACCCCCATCCTCGATCCGCGTTACTATGTTCCGCTCTATGGTTATCAGGGCTACTTTGATCGTGCCTGGTATGCCTGGAGAGTCAACGAGACCCCCGATGTGGTCCAGGTTGAACCGCCCCAATGGGCGAAAGATGCCTATGCTAAGTACGAAGAAGTTCTCATGCAACCCACAACAGAAAAACAAATCGAGAAGATGAAGATTGTGCTGCAAGAGGCCAAAGAACGCTTCTACGTACTGGGTATCTCCCGGCCAGGGAACTTGTACTACCCTTACAGCTCTCGTATGGGTGGTATACCTGACACCTGGTACGATGGTTGGGCCGAGGGCGTAGAAAAGATTACCTACCCCGAACAGTGGTTTATCAAACAGTAACATCTTAGGTTCTGGGCTCCGGCGAGAATATCGCCGGAGCCCACTCCCGGCGCAGAATTCTCAAGGAGAATATCATGTGGAAATACCTATTTCGGCGTTTTCTTTCGATGCTCTTCACGGTATGGGTGATTTCAATGCTTTCTTTTGCGCTCATTCAACTCCCACCGGGTGATTATGTGACCACTCTAGTCAACCAGCTTGTGGCCACTTCAGCCGGTAGTTCCACGATATCAAGCGAATACATCGCGCAATTGCGTGAGATGTATGGCTTCAACCAACCCATGTATGTTCAATACTTCAAATGGATGGGGAGAATTCTTACCAAGGGAGAATTTGGTTATTCGTTTGTTTATAAACGTGACGCGGCAGTGATGATCACAGAACGTTTACCGATGACTTTTGCGTTGTCATTCGCCAGTATGATTTTAGTATGGATCATTGCTTTGCCGATCGGTATTTATTCTGCTGTCCACCAATACTCGCTGGGAGATTACGTCTTCAGCTTCTTCGGGTTTATTGGCCTGGCAGTGCCGAACTTCTTGCTAGCCCTTATTTTACTGTTTATCACTTATAAATACTTCAACCAGGCCATGATCGGCTTGTTTTCTTCGGAATTTGCCTCTGCGCCGTGGAGCATGGCAAAATTTGTCGACATGTTGAAACATTTGTGGATTCCAGCGACGATTATTGGTCTGGGTGGCACCGCAGGCTTGATTCGCACGATGCGGGCCAATTTACTCGATGAACTCAATAAACCTTATGTGGAAACAGCGCGTGCCAAAGGCTTGTCAGAGAGACGCTTGCTGTGGAAGTATCCTGTGCGTCATGCCATGAATCCATTTGTCAGCACGATTGGTTGGGCCTTGCCTGGTTTTATCGCCGGCGATGTAATCGTTTCCATTGTGTTGAACCTGCCAACCTCCGGACCGGTTTTATATAACGCCCTGAAAGCCCAAGATATGTATGTGGCGGCCGGGTTTATTTTGATGTTGAGCATCTTGACCGTGATCGGCACATTTGTCTCGGATATTTTGCTGGCCGTTCTTGATCCGCGCCTCCGCCTCCAATAACTCCTGATAAAAAGAGGGAAATCACGATGACCGTAAATGAAATTGACTTCGCCGCCGCCAATCGGGGCAGTGGCGGTCCAGCTATCGAGAGTGATGTTCAAGTCGAAGTAGCCACTCAATGGCAACTGATGTGGTGGAAATTCAAAAAGCATAAGTTGGCAATGTTTGGGGGGGTGGTCGTTTTGTGTTTCTACCTTCTGGCGCTCTTTGCCGAGTTCTTTGCCCCTGTCCATTTTACAACGTATAACGAAAACTATGTTTATGCGCCGCCACAGATGATCCACCTCTTTCATAATGGAAAACTGGCCCCTTACGTCTACGGTTACAAATTCGAGCGCGATCCAATTTCGTACAAGAAGACCTGGGCAATTGACGAATCAGTCATTATTCCGCTCCGCTTTTTTAACCGTGGCGATCCCTATAAATTGTGGGGATTATTCCGTTCCAATGTGCACCTGATTGGACCCGTTAACGCCAAAGACCCTTTTTATTTGCTAGGCGCGGACAAAAGCGGGCGCGATGTTTTCAGCCGCATTATTTATAGCGCGCGGATTTCTCTGACCGTAGGGTTGGTCGGCGTAGCCATCAGTTTTACGATTGGCATTTTGGTGGGTGGAATTTCGGGCCTGGTGGGCGGTGTCGTGGATAACTTGATCCAGCGCCTGATTGAGATTCTGATGTCCATACCCACCTTGCCGGTCTGGTTGGCCCTGGCGGCCATGGTGCCACTGAGTTGGAGCGCTCTCCGAGTTTATTTCATGATCACGGTTATCTTATCTCTGGTGGGGTGGATGGGCCTGGCGCGCGTGGTGCGCAGCAAGTTCCTGGCTTTGCGCGAAGAGGATTTCATTATGGCTGCGCAATTAGATGGTGTGCCCAGGGGACGTATGATCGTCAAGCACATGATCCCCTCTTTCTTGAGCCACATTATTGCCTCCATTACCCTCTCCATTCCCGGCATGATCCTGGGTGAAACTGCTTTGAGCTTTTTGGGATTGGGTTTGCGCCCCCCTGTGGTGAGCTGGGGCGTGATGCTCCAAGATACACAAAAAGTGGCCGTCATTGCGATTTACCCATGGCTATTATTCCCGGCTGTGGCGGTGATCATCGTGGTTTTGGCTTTGAATTTCTTGGGTGATGGCTTGCGCGATGCAGCGGATCCTTATCAGTAAAAGAGATAGATAAAGGTACCCCTTATGGCTGACAATAACAATATCCTGGTTCAAGTTCAAGATTTAAAGATCCATTTTTTCACCAACGAAGGCACCGTACAAGCGGTAGATGGTGTGACGTTTGATATTCACAGTGGTAAAACCCTGTGTATGGTGGGCGAAAGTGGCTGCGGTAAAAGCGTCACCGCCCGCGCCTTGTTACAGATTGTGCATCGGCCTGGGAAAATCGTTGCCGGCGATATCATCCTGCATCGCCAGACAAGCCACAACCAGACTGAGGAGATCAACATCAGTAAGCTGGAGCCGAAGGGGCGCGTCATTCGCTCGATCCGCGGCAAAGAAATTTCCATGATTTTCCAGGAACCCATGACCTCCCTTAGCCCCATGTATACGGTGGGCAATCAGATCACAGAAACAATCATGCTGCATACCAGAGTGGACAAAAACCAAGCGCGTGAACGTACACTCGAGATGTTAGAGTTCGTGGGTATTCCTCGTCCGGATCGTATTATTGACGAATATCCATTCCGCCTGTCGGGTGGCATGCGCCAACGCGCCATGATTGCTATGGCCTTATCCTGTAACCCTAGCTTGCTCATTGCCGATGAGCCTACAACGGCGTTGGATGTGACGACACAGGCCCAAATCATTGACCTCATGCAGGGTTTGCAAAAAGATTACGATATGGGAATCCTGTTCATCACCCACGACCTGGGCGTGGTTGCGGAAATCGCCGACAATGTAGCCGTCATGTATTTAGGCAATGTCGTTGAATACAGTGATGTGTACACAATTTTTAATGATCCACAGCACCCCTACACACAAGCATTACTACGATCCATTCCCAAAGTGACCGCCACGCGTGAAAAACTGGAAGTGATTAGAGGTATGGTGCCAAGCCCGTTCCGCCGGCCATCGGGGTGCCCTTTCCACCCACGCTGCACCAAGGCCATGCCCATTTGTTCTCAAGTCGAACCCAAAACCATCAACCTTAACGAAAATCACCAGGTCCATTGTTTACTGTTTGATGACAGCATTAAAAATCCTGTGCGGGAGATGGCATCATGACCGGGGCAATACTACAAAGCCAACTGAGTTCACCATCCCAGAATGGTAAACCACTGCTAGAAGTCCATAATCTGAAAATGTATTTCCCGATTGTCAAGGGCCTTTTCGGGAAAATCAGTGGATACGTTAAAGCAGCGGATGAGGTATCTTTCTTCATCCAACCAGGTGAAACCTTGGGATTAGTAGGAGAGTCTGGGTGTGGAAAAACAACCGTGGGGCGCTGTTTAGTTCGCGCCTACAAACCGACTGACGGCAGTATCATCTATCAGCTTGCCGATGGGACGAACGTTGACCTGGCGAAAGTTGACGGCAAAGAGCTTCAGACCTACCGTAAAGATATCCGGATGATCTTTCAAGATCCATATTCATCCCTAAATCCTCGTATGAACGTATTCGAGATTATTAGCGAGGTGCTGCGTGTCAATAACCTGTACTCGCCCAAGGATATGGAGTATCAGGTAGCAGATATTATGAAGCAATGCGGCCTGCGACCAGAGTATATGCGGCGTTATCCACACGCCTTCTCCGGCGGCGAGCGCCAACGCATCGGGATTGCCCGTGCCTTAGTAACATCGCCACGTCTGGTTGTATGCGATGAAGCCGTCTCCGGTTTGGATGTTTCGGTGCGCGCACAAATCCTCAACCTGATGGAAGACCTGCGCCGCGACATGGACCTCACGTACTTGTTCATCTCTCACGACCTGAGCGTCATTCGCCACATCTGCGATCGCGTGGCGGTGATGTACGTCGGCAAACTGGTGGAATTGGCAGACGCCAACACGCTTTATACGAATCCGTTGCACCCCTACACCGAGTCCTTGATGTCCGCCGTGCCCATCCCCAACCCGAATTTGCGCCAGCGTCAAAATCGCATTCGCCTGGAAGGCGAGGTCGCCGATCCCTCCAACCCGCCGTCCGGCTGCTATTTCCACCCGCGCTGCCGCTATGCCCAAGAGCAGTGCCGCCTCGAAACCCCGGAACTGCGCGACATGGGCAACAACCACACTGTCGCCTGCCACTTCGCTGAGGAACTGGAACTGATCGGCGTCCGCATGGCATAACCTACAGTTATACTCCTTACACAACCAGTACAAGCAGCAGATTCCGTATGGGTCGTCCTATCCCCCTACCCACCCACAGAAGTCTGGTGCGTGCTGCTCAAACTGGCTTCCGAGGACACCTATTGCGTCGTCTTCGCCAACTTGCACATGGATATATACAACGCCCAATGGATCATCCACGAAGGCGAGAAAGCCCCGTTCTCCCAGGCATTTCTGGATCACGTCGCCAGCTTCGGCTGCGACCTTGACCCGAAGAATCTGCCATAAATGAACGTTCACTAACGGTCGGATGAAAATGACTATCCGACTGACGACTACCTGACTGCTTCAATGGAGGTTCACATGAGTACTATTCTCGTACTGTACCACTCGCAAGAATACGGCAACACCGGCGCGATGGCCGAAGCCGTCGCCGAGGGCGCACGCGCGGCAGGCGCCGCCGTCACGCTGATCAATGCGAACGAGCGGCGTATCACGATGGATGAATATCGCATGTACGACGCCGTGGCCTTCGGCACGCCGGACTACTTCAGCTATTTCGCCGGCACAATGAAAGTTTTTCTCGACGATTGGTACATCGGCAAAAAGAGCAATGCGGCGCGGCTATCGGACAAACCTTATGCGCTTTTTCTTTCGCACGGCGGCAGCGGACGGGCGAAACAGCCTTTTGAAGCACTCTTCAAGTCAATGGGGACGAAGGTGGGCGCCACCGTGACATCACCGGGACACCCAACGCCCGCTATTCTGGAAGCCTGCCGCGCCTTAGGAAAACAACTGGCGCAGGCCGCGCGCTGAGACTATGGCTGTGGTCAGTCTCTGACCTACCTGGGGCGCGGTCGGAGACCGGCCCGAGCGAGGGCGCAAGCCGTGCATTAAGACTTTCGCCGTCTCGGTTCCGATGTAGAATATACCCAGATGCGCGGAGATGCCCTGCGGACATCTCCCGCAAAATTTTGTATCGAACTAAGGAGCTGTGCATGTCTGAATCGAAAGTGAAAAAAGCAATTTTGGTGTGGGGCGGCTGGATGGGCCACGAACCGGATCAGTGCGTGGCGATCTTCGCACCGTACCTGGAATCCCAGGGCTACGCCGTCGAAGTTTTCGACACGCTCGACGTCTACCTGAACACCGACAAGATGATGAGCCTCGACCTGATCGTGCCGGTGTGGACGATGGGCACGATCACCCCCGAACAGGAACGAGGTCTCTTGAACGCCGTCAAAAGCGGCGTGGGCATCGCCGGCTGGCACGGCGGGATGGGCGATTCGTTCCGCAACAATGTTGACTACCAGTTCATGGTCGGCGGGCAGTGGGTGGCCCATCCGGGCGGCGTCATCGACTATCGCGTCAACATCATCAGCGCCGATCCTATCGTAGCAGGCCTGGATGACTTCGATATGCACTCGGAGCAATACTATATGCACGTCGATCCCTCCAACGAGGTGCTGGCGACGACCACCTTCAACGGCGACCACGCTTACTGGATCGACGGCGTCGTCATGCCCGTCGCGTGGAAGCGGAAGTACGGTCAGGGGCGCGTCTTCTACGCCTCCGTCGGCCACGTCGCCAAGGATTTCGAGGTGCCAGAGGCACTCGAAATGGTGAAACGCGGCATGTTGTGGGCGAGTCAATAAACGAATGAGCAAATCGGCGAATCAGCGAAAACTAAGAACAAGAGGGACTTGATGAACAAAACGAAGATTGGCGTGATCGGTTGCGGCAACATTAGCGGGATTTATCTGCAAGCGGATAAGGTCTTCGAAATTCTGGAGACGGTCGCCTGCGCCGACCTGGTGATGGAGAGGGCGCGCGCACAGGCGGAGAAACACCACATCGCGCGCGCCTGTACGGTGGATGAACTCCTGGCCGATCCCGAAATCGAGATCGTCGTCAACCTCACCATCCCCAATGCGCACTACGAGGTGGCAATGGCCGCGGTGGAGGCCGGAAAATCGGTTCACAACGAAAAGCCGCTGACCATCACGCGCGAGCAAGGCAAGGCGCTCCTGGCGGCGGCGCAGGCAAAAGGCGTGCGCGTGGGTGGCGCGCCGGATACCTTCCTGGGTGGCGGCATCCAAACCTGTCGCAAGCTCATCGATGACGGCTGGATTGGCGAACCCATCGGTGCGACGGCCTTCATGATGTGTCACGGGCATGAAAGCTGGCATCCTGCTCCAGAGTTCTACTACAAAGTCGGCGGCGGGCCGCTGTTCGACATGGGGCCGTACTACCTCACGGCGCTGGTCAACCTGATGGGGCCGGTACAAGCCGTGAGCGGCGCGACGCGCATCACCTTCCCCACACGCACGATTACCAGCCAGCCACTGCACGGCACCGTCATCCAGGTGGAAGTGCCCACGCACGTCGTCGGCACGCTCGAATTCACCAACGGTGCGATCGGCACGATCATCACCAGCTTCGATGTGTGGGCCGCCGAACTGCCGCGCATCGAAATCTACGGCACAGAGGGCACGCTCAGCGTCCCCGATCCCAACACCTTCGGCGGGCCAGTGCGGGTGCGCCGGGCGGGCGCGTCCGAGTGGAGCGAGATTCCGCTCACGCACGGTTATGCGGAGAACAGCCGGGGCATCGGCGTGGCAGACATGGCCTACGCGCTGCGCTCCGGGCGTCCCCACCGCGCCAGTGGCGAACTGGCCTACCACGTTCTCGACATCATGCACGCCATCCACGACGCGGCGCGCGCCGGCCGTCGCGTGACGTTGGAGAGCACCTGTGAGCGCCCGGCCCCGCTTCCGCTCGGTCTGCAGCCAGGGCTGCTGGACGCCTAGCAGTGCTCAAGGGGATCGAAATGCCCCCTGCACCGTTGGCTTCATATTCGGTCAGCGGACTAAGCAGATTCTGTGCCGGCCAACAAAATGTTGGACACGCGGTTAAATTCGTTTCCACCGCTGAGCACGCTGAGGACGCAGAGAAATAGCCATAGCGAGTGAACACGGATAAGGCCAACACCATGAAAATCATGATGATCGCTGCGGAATGTGCACCGTTCGCCAAAACCGGCGGACTGGCCGATGTGGTAGAGGCGCTGCCCATCGCGCTGCACGCGCTCGGCCACGAGGTCAGCGTCGTGATGCCCAAATACGGCAGTATCGACGTCCACCAACACCCGATCACGCCCTTCTTCGACCAAATGGACGTGTGGATGGGCAATGCCGAAGAATGGTGCGCCGTCCGCACCACCTCCATGCACGGCGTTCCCGTGTACTTCATCGAAGCGGACAAATACTTCGCCCGCCCCGGCCTGTATCACGACGCGGATTTCCACGACTACGGCGACAATCCGCGTCGTTTCGCCTTCCTCACCCGCGCGGGGCTACAACTGGCCCATGACGCCGGCTTCGACGCGGACATTGTCCACGTCCACGACTGGCATACGGCGCTGGCGGCGGCCTACCTCAAAGTGTGGCACTGGAACGATGCCGTGCTCGGCAAAACGGCGAGCGTCCTCACCATCCACAACATCGGCTACCAGGGTGTCTACGGCGCGGAGCACTACGACTACATCGGCCTGCAATGGAGCAACTTCACGGCGGACAAGCTCGAAGACCACGGGCAGATCAACTTCCTCAAGGGCGGCATTCAGTATGCGGACCTCGTCACCACCGTCAGCCCCACTTACGCGGACGAGACGCGCACACCGGAATACGCCCACGGTCTGGCCCCCTACCTCAACGACAAAGGCGCGAATTACATCGGCATTCTCAACGGCGTGGACTACACCCAGTGGAATCCCGCCACCGACCGGCTGATCCCGGCGACGTTCTCGGCGGATGACCTCAGCGGCAAAGCCGTGTGCAAACGCGAGCTACAAAAACGCTTCATGCTGAACGTCGATCCGGCAGTACCCATCGTCGGCGTGGTCAGCCGGTTTGCCGAGCAGAAAGGGCTGGATTTGCTGGCGGCCGCTGTCGAAGCCATCGTCAATACGATGCAGGTGCAAGTCGTCGTCCTGGGAGCGGGCGATAAGGGGCTGGAAGCCTTCTACGGCGGACTGCCGGCGCGTTATCCGGGACGCATCGGCAGTTACATCGGCTACGACAACACCCTGGCACACTGGATCGAAGCCGGGGCGGACTTCTTCATCATGCCGTCGCGCTACGAACCGTGCGGCCTTAACCAGATTTACTCGCTCAAGTACGGCACACTGCCCATCGTGCGCCACACCGGCGGCCTGGCGGACACCGTCGAGCCATACGACGAGGCCACCGGTGACGGCACCGGCTTCACATTTTGGGAACCCAGCGCCCACGCCGTCTACTACGCCGTCGGCTGGGCCGTGAGTACCTACTATGACCGCAAACCGCACATGGCGCGTATGATCCAAAAGGCTATGGCGCAGAACTTCTCATGGGAAGAAAGCGCCAGGGCGTATGTCGATGCTTATGAGCGAGCAATCAAAAACAAACAAGCGGGCTGATTTGTGCTATACTTGAGGTAACAAGCATACGCACAGTGTCTCCGACCGCAACGCCTGCGCCGCCAATCACCGTGATCGGCAACGCGACGCTAGGCGCCGTAAATGTCCAGCAAATCCCGCAGCATCGTCATGGCCGAAGGCACCGGGTTTGGCTCGTCGATGATCGCGGTGATGACGCCGTAGATGTCGGTGGTGTAGACAACGCCCATCTGCTTGCGTCCGAGCCGCCCCAGCGGATGTTCTGGTGACAGCCGCGTGGGAGCGACAGAAAGCCCATAGTCGCCGTCCGGTTGGCGTTCGGCGCAGGCGAGCAGACGATAGCAACAGCCTTCCCGGCGCGCGGACGCCAGTTCCTCCGCACCGACTGCGGCAATGCCGCTGCGCGCGACGCCGTCCAAGGTGGCAGGATAGTCCAACACGGCGTTCGCCAGGATGACAAGTTTCGCCGCCGCGTCCCAGCCGTCCAAATCCCACGCCGCATCCGCTTCGAGTACGCCTTCGGCACGTGCCCGTTCGAGCGCTGCATCCCACGCGACGCCGTCGGCGAGCATGTCCATCACGTAGCCCGTGACCAGATTGGGCACCGTCTCGATGCGCTGCACGATGGCGCCGCGCAAGTCCCGTGCGCCCAGGTTGATCGCCGGCAGACCGCCCGCGACCGTGCCGTCGAAACGCAGTTGCACGCCGTTCGCCTTTGCCAGGTCGTGCAATTCGCGGTAGGCCACCACCAGCGGGCCTTTGTCCGGTGCGACGACGTGCATCCCCTGGCGCATCGCGGCGCGGATGCAACTCAGTCCCGGCTCAGCACCTTTGTCCAAGT
Source organism: Anaerolineae bacterium (assembly GCA_035415725.1). GTDB lineage: Bacteria > Chloroflexota > Anaerolineae > B4-G1 > SLSP01 > DSWT01. The sequence goes on from DAOOGN010000008.1 coordinate 13,369, forward strand.
TGACGGGCAGCGCTTCCAGCAACAGATCAGCATCCGCCGCTTCAACCAGCGACAGCGCGTCCCAACCTCCACGTCCCGCGCCGGGATACGCACTGACCGAGCCGCCGTCCCGCTTGAGCTGCGCGACACGCCGCGGGTCAAGTCCATGCCCATCGTAGGCCGCGCCGCGACTGTCCGCCGCCCCCACAAGCACCAGTTCGAGGCTATACCGCTCGCGCAGCAACGGCGTTTTTTCGGCGATCACTTCACAAAAGCGGCGTCCCAGGTTTCCCAAGCCAACGAGCACGTAACGTATTGTTTGCATTGAATCCCCCCTCAAGAATTAAGAATCAGCGAATGAGCGAATTACGAGCCGGCATCCAACTGCGAGCATCAAGCATCCAGTTTCGAGTTTCAAGCATCCAGCCGCACTGCCAATAACGGAACGAGCATCTCCTGCGATGTCAATCCGCCGTGACGGCCGAGCATTGGCTGTTTCTTGAGTAATTCCTCGGCGCGCGCGAAATAGGCGTCGCCGATAGCAATGCCGACGATGTCGCCCAGGCGGTGCGGCACTTCGGCGTAAGGGATGCCCGGTCCAAGCAAGCCACTGCGCAAAACTTCATCTTGCGACAGAAAGACAAATTGATGCGAGAAGTGCTCATCCAGGTACTGCCGCACCATCTCATAGCGCCCGTCGCGAATGTAGAAGAAGGGTACGCGCGACTCTCCCAACGGCGGCACAAACAGCGCGTCGAGCAGCGCGGGATGCCGGTCCAGCAGGATTGCGGAGCCGGGCGGCGTGGTGATCTGACCGTGGTCGGCGGTCAAGAGTAGCAGCGTCCCCGCGCGGGCGGCGGGCGCGAGCCGGTTGAGGAAGATTTCCTCCATCAGCAGTGCCAGCGAGACGATTTCCGCGTCGCCGGATTCATCGAGCGGGCCGAGGCGGTGCGCCAGCGTGTCCACGGCGTTCCAGTATGCACTGACGAAGCTGCGTCCAGGGCGCTGCTCCAGGATACGCCGCAGCATCAGCCAGAAGTCGGAGGCCGTCGCGTAGCCGAACACATCCTGCATTCCCCGGTTGTGCATCAGAGAAAGTGGCGTCTTGACAAATCCATCCAACGTGAGGGCATAGGAGGCTACATCCTGCGCGGCGAGCAGTTGCCCAAGCGCGGGGACGGGCAGGAACTTCTCCGCTTCGAAGCCCCATTCGGCCAGAGTGCCGGTGAACGGCCTGAGGATCGTCGAGAAGCTGATCGACTCCACCGCCATCTGCCACTCGCGCAGGAACATGCTGTAGGCCAGCAGCCCGTGTTCCAGCGGCGGACGGCCAGTGTGAAGGGTGCTCAGGACGCTGTTAGTGGTCGAAAGGAAGGTCGTGGTGATCGGCCACAGCCGTCCCTGCGCCGCCAGACGGTGAAAGACGAGGTCAGGGCGCCGGGACATCACGTCTTGCAGTTGCCCCCAGCCCAGGGCATCGATCACCACCAGCACGACGCGCTGCACGCCATCCAGCAATCCGTCGAGCAGATCGCCACGCAGTGGCGGGAGCACACCGGGTAGCGTCACGCCTAACGCCTGTCCCACCGTCGCCGCGAGGTTGCCCACCGAAAGTCCCTCGTAGCGCGGCCAGACGAAATGTTCCGGCAGCGAGGGAGCGCCGTCGGGTCGGTAAGCGCGTAGATCACGTTCTAAAGTCGTTGTGTCCATAAAGTCTCCTTGAAAAGTCGGATCGTCGCTAGTCGAGAGGTATCGAAAATTTGCCCATCGCCACCCATGCCGCAGCCCTGCCCAGGCAGACGGTAAACAACGTCGCCGTCAAAATAGGCAGTTCGAGCGACTGGATTTTCTGTCATATCGTTTTCACAATGAGTTTTATGCTTTCGGTCGGGCCTCGCGTTCCAAAATCGGACGCAGCGCCTGCGCCGCGCGGGCGCGGTGGCTAAGGCGGTTTTTCTCCTCCTGCGGAAGTTCCGCCATCGCGCAACCGCGCTCCGGTATGTAGAAGACCGGATCGTAGCCGAAGCCCCCTTCCCCACGCGGCTCGAAGCCGATCACGCCTTCGCAGACGCCTTCGGTGAGGAATTCCCGCGTGCCCGCACCCTCCGGCAGCACGAGCGCCGCGATGCAGCGGAAGCGCGCGCCGCGCCGCTCTGCAGGGACGCCGTCCAACGCCTTGAGCAATGCCCGGTAGCGTACCTCGTCCGCACCGAGGTGATATCGCGCGGAACGCACCCCCGGCGCGCCGTTGAGGGCATCCACTTCCAGCCCGGAATCGTCGGCCAGCGTGGGCAGCCCGGAAGCCGCCGCGAGCGTCCGCGCTTTGAGCAGCGCATTCTCCGTATAGGTCTCGCCGGTCTCTTCGATGTCGCCACTCAAGCCTAAGTCATCGGGCAGCAGTAACTCCACGTCCAACCCATCCAACAAGGCCCGCCACTCCCGGCGCTTTCCTCGATTGTGTGTTGCTAACAATAGCCGCATAACTCCTCCGGGGAGAGAGTGAGAAATTAGAAATGAGGAATGAGAACTCGCCGATTCGCCGATTCTTTCATTCGTTGATTCTTTCATTCGCTGATTCTTTCATTCGCTGATTCTTTCATTCGCTGATTCTTTCATTCGCTGATTCTTCCGTTCGCCCATTCGCCAGCTTGCGTTCCAGACGGTCTCTGCGATGCCAGAGTTCGGCCAGCAATTCCGCCCGCTTGAGGTTTTGGGGATGGCGCGCGGCGCGGCGCAGGGCAGCATCGGTCGCAGAGAGCGCCGCGGGCAGATCGCCGGCCGTCCATTCGTAGTACTTGGCGCACTCCACCAAAGGCTCGACGGCCAGCGGATGACAGTTCGCCCACGTATCCCACAACGCGAATGCCCGTTCCCACGCGCCGCAGCGTTTGTGACGCAGCGCCATCTCGCACCAGAGACGCGCGGCGGTATTCTCATCCAGCGTCCCGGTCTCCTGCAAAAGCGCCTGTTCCCATGCCTTAAACGCCTCAGCCTCGCGTCCGGCGTGGTCGAAGACGCGCCCCACGCCTGCCCACTCGCCCGGCGCGAGCGCCATTTGTTCTGGCGACGTGACCATACGGGTTACATGAACGAGCAGCGAAACCAGGCTCAGCACATCGATGCGGTTGTGATAGAAGACCCGCGCCATGGCGGCGGGGTTGCCGCTATCGAGGTATTGCCGGTAGAGCCAGGGGATCAGTGCCGAGTCGACGTCCGCTTCAGTGCGCTGCACGTGCAGAATCTCAGTCTCCAGCACGCCCAGGCGTCGGGATTCCAGGTGATCGCGCCAGAGCTGTCGCGCCACAGTGAGCAGGTCCAGATGCGGCAGCGCTCGCCAGCGGGGGGCCATCCGATTCAGGATGAAGCGCGTTTCCAGCAACGGGAGATCGAAGCCGGCGCCGTTGAAACTCACCAGGCCGGTTACGCCCGCCAGCACATCCGCAATGTAGTGCATCGCCGCCGGTTCTTCATCGGGACTGCGCAGAAAAACCAGATGCAGCGTCAACGCCGGGTTCTCCCACACGCCGATGCCGGTGAGGAAGACCAGCGTTCCTGCACCGCCCGCCAGCCCGGTCGTTTCCGTATCGAGGAAAGCGGGGTGCACGCCCAGAGTCGGCACGCCGAAAAGCGCCAATCCTGCGGCAGGAAGACACTCTACCTCACCGAGCGTATAACGTCCGTGAGGATGAAATGCCGGATACATCCGCTTCTCCACCCATACCGGACCGTGCGCCGTCGCTATTTCCGCGCCGGGCAAGGCGGAACTCGCCTGCCACGACGGTTCGACTGAAGCCGAGGGAGGTAAAGATTGTAGCGCCTTTAGCCCCTTCACCACGCCCAACTGTCTTAGCTGTTTGCTGAGTCTATCGTCCATCGCAGAACATCATACAACACAAAATTGTCATCCCTCGTCGCTACGCTCCTCGGGATCCCGTTCTCCGTCACCCCAAACCCCATTTTCTACGCAACCTTGCTGTACGAAAACAAGATTCCGCACGGAGCGCCGCTCCGTGCGGAATGACAGTTAGGAACCCACTTGCCGACGCTCGATGCAGGCACCGAGGGGGCGGAGTTTCTCTTCGATGCGCTCGTAGCCGCGGTCGATCTGGCGGATGTTGAAGATTGTGCTGGTGCCGTCGGCGGCGAGGGCCGCGATGAGCAGCGCCATACCCGCGCGGATGTCGGGGCTTTCCATTTCATCGCCATGCAGACGCGACGGGCCGTAGACCAGCGCGCGGTGCGGATCGCACAGAACAATGCGCGCGCCCATGGGGATGAGCTTGTCGACGAAGAAGAGGCGGCTCTCGAACATCTTCTCGTGGAAGATGATCACGCCGTCGCACTGCGTCGCCAGGACGAGGGCGATGCTCATCAGGTCGGCGGGGAACGCCGGCCACGGCTGATCGGCAATCGAGGGGATCGCGCCGCCCATGTCGGGGACAATTTTCAAGGATTGCTCCGCCGGCACAAAGATGTCGTCGCCGCGCATCTCCACGGTGACGCCTAACCGCTCCAGGTGTAGCAACGTCATCCGCAGGTGTTGCGGCACGGCATTGCGGATGAGCAATGCGCCGCGCGTCGCCGCCGCCAGCGCTATGTAACTGCCGACTTCGATGTGGTCAGAACCGATGGTGAAGTCCACGCCGTGCAGACGCTCCACACCGTCGATGACGAGGGTATTCGTGCCGACGCCGTTGATTTTCGCCCCCATCGCATTGAGCATGGTGCAGAGGTCCTGGACGTGCGGCTCGGAAGCGACGTTGCGCAGGATAGTCGTCCCTTTGGCGAGAACGGCAGCCATCACCGCGTTTTCCGTGCCGGTGACGCTGGCCTCATCGAGCAAAATGTCGGCGCCGGTAAGGTGATCGGCCTTGAGGACAAAACTGCCGTCGACGACATCCACGTCCGCGCCGAGTTCTCTGAAGGCCATAAAGTGCGTGTCCACCCGGCGGCGTCCGATCATGTCGCCGCCCGGCGCGGGGAGAGAGAGGTCGCACAGACGCGCCAGGAGCGGCCCGGCAATCGTGATGGAGCCGCGAATGGCGCGGAACAACTCACGATCTACGTCGTTTGACGGCATGCAGACCTGCTGAGCTTGCAATTCCCAGGTCTTGGCGTCCAGTCGATTGATGCGCACACCGAGGAGGTGGAGCAATTCCACCATCACCTCCACGTCGCGGATGGCCGGGAGGTTACGTAAAATCACCGGCTCATCCGTCAGCAAAGAAGCTGCCAATGTCGGCAAAGCGGCATTTTTGTTGCCGCTCGGAGAAATTTCCCCCCGCAGGGGAACGCCACCTTGAATGACAAAACAGTGATTCATCAATAGCTCCTCCTGAAAATAGCCCCAGAGCACCCAGAGTTCACAGAGAAAAACTCAAATTCCTTGTGTCCGCAGTCTTTGTATCCTACACCCGTCGTCATTCACCAGGGGGTCAGCGCAGTGCGATTTCGACGGCGGCACCGATGGTGAGGCCCAACGTCTGCGCGCCGCGCCCGCGGTTGACGGCGAGTTCAAGCAATCCCTCACTGCCGACGAGGGCCAACGCTTCGCCCGGCGACACGTCACCGTAGGTGCGGCGGACGGGGCCGAGGTCGCGCCCGCCGACGAGGACATGCACGCGCGACGCATGGATGATGCCCGCCGGCGCATCGCCAAACGCCGGGTCGAGGGACAACAAGCTGCCATTCCACACCAGCCGTCCGATGCTGGTGATGACGTTGCCAAAATGATCGATGTAGATCACCTCACCGGCGATGGCGGAATCGGTTATGGTGAGGAGCGGCGTGGGCAAGCGTAACGGATCGGTCACTGCCGGGCCGAAGTCGTTCAGGGGAACGCCACGCGCCAGATGCGCTGCTGCCGGGGAGAAAACGTCGCGCCCGTGAAAGGTGCTGCTGACCGCCGCGTTGCGGTAAGCAGGATTCGTCAGTTCGACGATCATAGCAGGCGGAGCGGCCTCCCAGACGTAGGAGAAGATGCCGTTATCCGGCCCCACGAGCGTCCCCCACGGCGTCCGCGCCGCGATTGGCCGTCGCGCCGTTCCTACGCCGGGGTCGACGACGACGATGTGGATGCTATGCGGCGGGAAGTACGGCAGCGCCGTCCACAGCACATAGGCCGCACTGCGCACGTCCTGCGGCGGAATCTCCTGCGTAATGTCGATGCAGGGCACATCCGGCGCAATCCCCGCGATTACGCCTTTCATCGTGCCGACGTAGCCGTCACGGGTGCCAAAATCGGTGGTGATGGTGATGAGCATCGTTATTATCCCTGCATGGAGTACAGAGTACAGAGTACGAAGTATGAAGTATGAAGTATGAAGTATGAAGTATGAAGTAAGGAAGATGAATTTCCCTACTCCATACTCCTGCATTTTATCCCGGGCCAATCCACGCCGCCTGTTTCTCGGCGTGCAAGTCGCCGCCTGCAACAAGATGTTCAACATGCTAACACAAATTCCCATGCCTCCAAATCGCCATCAAGGCGCAGCGTAGCGCCGAGGGTCCCGCCAATTTGACAAAACTACTTTCTGCGCCCATAATCAGGCTAATCCTATTTCACATCATGTCCTGGAGGCTCTATGAAAATTCTTGTCACCGGTGGCATCGGCCACGTGGGGCGGCCGACTGTAGCACGATTGTTGGCGCATGGTCATGAGGTCCGCATCCTTGACCGCAGCGCCGGGGCCGACATCACGGCGGAAGCAGCGGCAGAGGTTCGCGGGGCGGAATATCGCCAGGTCGATATCAGGGATTACGCAGCATTGCGCCCGCACTTCACAGGCATGGAGGCGGTGGTGCATCTGGCCGCCATTCCCGCCCCGATTCCCGGCAAGGACGCCGAGATTTTCAGCATCAACGGCGGTGGATCGTTTAACGTCTACCAGGCCGCAGCAGAGGCCGGCATCAAGCGCGTCGTCTGCGCCAGCTCGATCAACGCTTTGGGCAACGGCTTCGGCGTCCGCGAGATCGAGATCCGCTATTTCCCTATTGACGAGGATCATCCCGGGTGGACCAGCGATGTATACTCGTTCTCCAAGCAAATTTTGGAGGAGATTGCCGCCTATTTCTGGCGGCGGGCAGGCCTCTCCAGCGCATGCCTGCGCTTTCCCTGGGTTTATTCACACCGGTGGTTTGAGTCGGAACGTTCCGTGGAATTCCACACGTTTTTCCGGGCCGCTTATGATAGCCTGATGGCCCTGCCTGAAGCGGAACGCCCGGCGCAGGTGCAACAGACGCTCGTCAAGCTCCGCGAGTTACGCGCGCAGCACGAGCGCGGGGAAATCGCGGGCGAGGCGATGATGACGGCGATGCGCAACATCCCCTACGCCATTCTGACGTTCGGGCGCAGCGATTTCTGGACGATGCTCGATGCACGCGACGCAGCACAGGCCATCGAGAAAGCTGTGCTGGCCGACTTCAGCGGCAGTCATCCACTGTGGATTGTGGGCAGTCACAACTCGACGGGGTTACCGACGCGCGAGCTGGCCGCCTTGATGTATCCCGATGTGCAGACATGGACGCGGCCCGTCGCCGGCAGTGAGTCGCTTGTCAGCATTGACAAGGCTCGTGCGCTCATCGGCTTTGAGCCAGAATATACGCTCCATGCGGAGGATTGAGGGAGGTATGTTTCAAATGAGTTCCAATCCCTTGTGGGTGTGCTTTGGGCTTGAAACGGGCACAAGAAACGGACCCAAGGCTCTGGACTTGAAACGGGCATAAGGCCCTAGACTACCATTAAAATGAAGTAGCTATTCAGCCGCCCTTGCCAGGTGGCAAACGGGACTTTGGGGAGGGTGCATAATAGGTTGCCCCTTCGGCCATCGGCGCTGACCCTCTCATCCTCCAACCCCCTTCTCCCCCGCAAGCGGGGAAGAAGGGGGCGGAAGAGGGGTGTGGCGGGCGGCTTCGCCGCCCGCCACACCCCTACAAAAATCCCCCTTCCCTGGGGGGAAGGGGGCAGGGGGGAGGGGATTATAGAAACACGAATATCTCGTCATACAAAAGTACCTGGCATACCAAAGTCTACGCCAAACCTGGCAGAGGGAATACGTGGCTTCGTCAGGTTTACTAGCCTGAATAGATACGAAATGAATACACCCGGGGGAGTGTTGGATGAGTCTCGTAGGTCGTTGGTTAATGGTGATCGGTTTAGGCATTGCCGCACTGGGCGTGCTGCTGTTCCTTATAGGGAAGCTGCCGTTCTGGCAGTGGTTCGGCAAGCTGCCCGGTGACATCCGCTATCAAAGCCCGGACGGCAGAGTGTCGTGTTTGGTGCCTATCGTCAGCTCGATTCTGCTCAGTATTCTGTTGACTATCATTCTTAACCTAGTCCTGCGCCTGATCAGTCGTCGTTAAGGGTGAATACTGTATGTTATAAAGGGATTTTTCCTCCTCTTCCCCAGCAGAGTGGGAAGGGGGGGATGAGGTCGGCAACTTGCAACTATGCTTTAGGAGGAACCAATGAATGCACAAGAATTTGTCAAACGCTTGCACTGGTTGGGTCACGACAGCTTTCGGCTGGACGGCCCGCCGGTCATCTACTTTGACCCGTGGAAACTGAAGGGCGCACAACCTATAGCCGATCTGGTGTTGGTTAGCCACCAGCACAGTGATCACTGTTCACCCAATGACGTGCGCAAAATCAGCGGGCCGAGTACAGTGGTCATTGCCAGTCCCCTGGCGGCGGAGGCGCTGCCCGGCGCGAAGGTGATGCGTCCCGGCGACAGCTTGTCCGTCGCCGGCGTCGAGGTCGAGGCTGTCCCCGCGTACAACATCACCAAGTTCCGCGCGCCCGGTGTGCCTTTTCATCCCCGGAAAGAGGAGCACGTCGGCTACATCGTCACCGTGGACGGGGTGCGTATCTACTTCGCCGGGGATACCGACCACATCCCGGAGATGGCAAACTTCAAGTGCGACATCGCCTTGTTGCCGGTGAGCGGAACATACGTGATGACGGTAGAGGAGGCGGTCGCCGCGGCCCGCGAGATCAAAGCAGAGATTACCCTGCCGATGCACTATGGGGCCGGGATCGGCGGCGTCAACGATGGACAACGTTTCACGGAACTGCTGAAAAAATGAGATTCTCTGGGACTGTGTGGGGTAAGGAGGGAACGGATGGTCAAGGTCCTTTATGTTGAGGATGAACCCTTACAGCGGGAATTGGTCAATCAATTGCTTCAGTTGGCAGGCATCGAAATCCAACTGGCGGAAAGTGGGTTGGAGGGCGTCGAGAAGGCACGTCAGTGGGAGCCCGATGTGATTTTGATGGACATTCGCATGCCAGGGTTAAACGGCTTTGACACCATCGAACAGATCCGCCAGATTCCCTCCGTCGCCGACACGCCGGTAGTCGTTCTTTCGGCATGGGCAACGGCACAGCATACCGCGCGGGCAAGAGCGTTAGGCGTTGAATGGTACATCACCAAACCGTTTAACCTGGACGACCTGGTCAGCACTATCATGGATGCGTATGCAGCCCGGGCTGACAGCAAACACTAACCCCAAAGTCCAATGTCACAGTACTCGATCTATTTTATTCTAGCGCCGCTGGCCACCTTTATTTCGGCGGCTGTGCTGCTCTATGCCTGGCGCTACCAGGCTTCGCACGAAATGCCATCCCTGATCGGGTTGATGTTCACCATTGTGGGCTGGCTGACGTGTAATATCCTCGAACTCGCCGCATCCACAGCCGCGGGGACTCTATTTTGGGCTAAAATGGGCTACCTGTTTGTCACCAGCACTGCCCTCATGTGGGTCAGATTTGCTCTGCATTACACCGACAAACATTCATGGCTCAAACCCTCCCGTTTTGCATGGCTATGTATCATTCCTCTGACCACCGTCATCCTCGTGTTCACCAACGACATGCACGGTCTGATGTGGGCAACCTATACTTTTGTCCCCACCTCCGTAGGCCAAGCACTGGCCATCCAGATTACTCGCCACGGCCTTTGGTTTTATGTCAACGTTTTCTATGAATATGGCCTGGTCGCCATCGGCGCAGTCTTGATCATCAGGCAGTCACTTCGATCCTTCAACATATATCGTCGGCAATCAGTCTGGCTTGTCCTGGGCTCTTTAATGCCCATGGCGGGCAATGCAATTTATGTTTTCCGGATTGTTCCAGGACTACAACAGGATTATACATCAGTGATGTTTGCAGTAGGGGGTGTAGCTTTCTCCATTGGGATGTTACGCTACCGGCTGTTCGATTTGCATCCCATCGCTCGCAACGCCGTTATCGACAATATGCAGGATGCCATGTTCGCCCTGGATGATCAGAATCGCATCGTAGACCTGAATCCGGCAGCACTGGCACTTATGGGTGCCGCGGCTAACGCCATCCTCGGGCAACCTGCCGCCCAGGTATTTAGCCGCTGGCACGCTCTCGTCGAGCAATTTCAAGACACGTCCGAGATCCAGACTGACATCACTGCCGATGACGGACAACAGCAACGCTACTACGATCTGCACATCTCCCCCTTGTACGATCACCGGGAACACATGACGGGGCGCTTGATTGTCGTGCACGACATCACCGAGCGCAAAGCAACGGAGGTCGCCCTGCGCGAGCGCACCGCCGCGTTGGAAACTTTGAACGAACAATTAGATGCCTTCGCCCATACCGTCGCCCACGATATCAAAGACCCCTTGAGTGGCATTGTGGCGCTCACCTCGCTGCTCGGGGAGTATTTCCAGAACCTGTCACCGGATGCCATTCACACGTACATGGACGCCATTACCCAGAACGCGATGCGCTTGACCAGCATCGTCGATGCTCTGCTCCTGCTGGCAAGCGTGCGTCAGGTCGAATCTGTCAAAACTGAGCTGCTCGACATGCCTGCCATCGTCGCCCATGTACAAAACCGCCTCGCAGTCTTGATCGCCGAACATCAGGCCGTGATCATGACGCCGGAGACATGGCCTCCCCTCCGCAGCTACGGTCCCTGGGTCGAAGAAGTGTGGGTCAACTATGTCAGCAACGCTATCAAGTACGGGGGGACTCCACCCCGCGTCGAATTGGGCTTCTCGAAGCTCGAGGCTCAAGACCCGAAACCAGATCCGGCGTCCCGTATCCGCTTTTGGGTACGTGACAATGGGCCTGGCCTCACCGTGGAACAACAGGAGCAAGTTTTTACTCAATTTACCCGCCTGAGTGGCATAGAGCCGGGCCATGGCCTGGGTCTCTCTATCGCCCGCAATATCATCGAAAAACTCGGCGGCGAAGTGGGCGTCGAAAGCGCAGTTGGGCAAGGGAGCGTATTCTGGTTCACGTTGCCTGCTTCCTAGCCCATCCCATTCCACTGGCGACTTTCAACTATTCGCCGAGCGCCGAGAACGGAAGTTTGTCAACGGATTTCTTGACTTTTAATGCTTTTCTCAAAGGAGGCCCATAAATGGTGAAAAAATCGCAGCCCACTGAAATTTATCAGCTCAAGGTGACCCTCAAATACAGCAAACCGCCGATCTGGCGACGGCTTCTCGTACCCAGCGATATCCCCTTGAACAAACTACACGATGTCTTCCAAATTGCCTTCGCGTGGACCGATTCCCACCTGCATCAGTTCATTGTCGGCGAGGATGAATATTACGGCGAACCAGATCCGGACGACTATCTGGAGATACGGGATGAGCACCACTATACCCTCAAGGACATTGCACCCGGCGCAGGCTGCAAGTTCATCTACGAGTATGACTTCGGCGACAGTTGGGAACACATCGTCGTCGTGGAAAAAGTGCTGCCGCCCGATCCGGCGCAGGTTTATCCGGTGTGCATCAAAGGTCGCCTGGCGGCCCCGATTGAGGACATCGGAGGGGTATGGGGCTATTATGAGTTCCTCGACGCTATGAAAGATCCCCACCATCCCGATCATGCCAGCTACGTCGAATGGTACGGCGCCGATGACATCGATCCTGATGCCTTCGATCTGGACCTTATCAATAAAAGTCTGCACAGCCTGAAATAGCCGGTATGGAGCACAAGATCGATGCATGCTGGAGCGAGCGAGTTGCGCAGTTGCACGCCTTTCTCTATCGACAGGGCTTTTATCCGGCAGTACTTTCTTCATGGCTCTGTGTCGGACTTTACCTCACCCGCGTCGTCATCGGTCACACATGGGACTACTACTCCATGCTGTGGAATCTCTTCCTGGCGTGGATTCCTTACCTGAGCAGCATTTGGGCCATGCATTTGCACGAAAAACACCCGCGTCGTTGGTGGATGCTGTTGATTCCCATCGCTATCGCCCTGATCTTCTTTCCCAACGCGCCGTACATCGTCACCGATTTGCTGCATCTCAAGGCGTATTGGTCTGTTCCGCTCTGGTTCGACGTCGGCATGCTGGCGACGTTTGCCTGGACCGGCATCATTTTGGGCATCTATGCGCTCAAGCTCATGCAGGACATCGTCAAAACATGGGTGGGTACGGTGTTAAGCTGGGGTTTCGTGCTGGTCGTCCTGGGGATGAGTGGGATGGGCATCTACCTGGGGCGCTTCTTACGCTGGAACAGTTGGGATTTGCTCATCCAGCCGAAGGCGATTTTGTATGACATCACGGTACGGCTGCGCCATCCTTTTGGCAACCTGAGCACTTATGGGGTGACATTGATGTTCGCGGCGCTGATGTTGGTGTGCTATCTCGCCCTCACGGCGGGGCCGCAATCCAAACAACGCGAGTGAACATAGTCAGAAAGCGGGGAAGTGGGCGGTATAGGACTCGAACCTACGGCCTCCTCCGTGTAAGGGAGGCGCTCTAACCGACTGAGCTAACCGCCCGCAACGAGCGCATCATAACAGATTTTGGCCTCTCGTCAAACCCAACGGGCTCCGCGACAGGCGAAGCCCCCCCGGTCTAGCACCGCTACCATTGAGCGCCGCCAACACGCGCCGTTAAAACGATTTTCGCGCATCGGCTTTCATCCGCAGGAAAACGTAGTACGCCATCCGCCAAAGCGTTTTCGCGCTGGATGAGGTGTGCGTGTGATAAACCTCGGATGCGCCCACGTAAGCGATAGCATAGCCGCGTCGCTGGACTTCGCCGGCCCAGGCGTAGTCTTCAAGCTCCGTGAGAGTCTCGTCGAAGGGGATTTCCAGTGCCAAAGCTCTGGGAAATGCGGAACTGGCGTTGGAGAAAACGTGATCGTTATGGCGGAGAACCGTGGCTGTAGAGCGATACCGCCACCACAAACGTATCCGCTCGGCCCACGCCAGGGGGACATCGGGGCGGGCGACGTGGCGGCTGAAGGCGCCGGCGACTCGCGGCTGCGCCAGAGGTGCGACCAATGCCGCCAACCAGCGCTCGTTGGCGGGCGTGGCGTCGCCACTGAGACTGACGACGATCTCGCCCTCGGCCTGCTGCACGCCCCTATTCATCGCACGGGGATAACTGAAGTGCTCCGGCGCTATAGGCACACGGCGCACACGCCAGGGCGGAGACGCGGCGTAATCTTGCAGAACCCCGGCGATGCCGTCCCCGGCGCTGGAATCCACGACCAGGACTTCGTAAGGAGCGAGGGTCTGCACTTCGATCATCCGCAGTGTTGTCACCAGCAATTCCTTCAGGGTGGGAACGCCGTGCACCGCTTGCTGGCTGTTATCGTAGGTTTTGATGACGATAGAGACACGCGGTTGATAAGCAGGCTGAATCATTACGTTTTTACCCCGAATTTTCACGGACTCTCCTGAGGGCCAACATCATTTTGGTTCTCTGGGACCTGGCGTGGTGCTGGAAAAACGGCTTTAGTTTTTGCCACGGATGACACAGACTGCACTGATTTTTATACTTTGCGTGTAAATCGGTGGCTGGTTTCTTATTTCGACCCCACGAAATCCTGAAGAACCATCCTTTTATACGCGCGCCCGATGCACATAACGGGTGAAACCGTTCGTTTTGACGACGCGATAGACTTCGATATCGCCATAGCCGGCTGCCGTCAATGCCTCACGAATGTCAGCGCCGGCGACGAAGACGGCAAGCGGGGCCAAAGAGGCGCCGTGCGCCAGAATGTCGGGAATGCTCGCCTCGGCGGACGCTGACTGCCGGCCATAGGGCAAGTCGGTGACAAGCGCATCGGCAGTTCTCGGCCACACGCGGGCGTCGGCATACTCCACGTCGGGCGCATAGCCAAAATGCAGCAGGTTCCGCTGCGCCATACGCACCATTTTGCGATTGCTGTCCACGCCGCAAGTCGTCAAACCGAGAGCATTGGCTTCCAACAAGATCGAGCCGGTGCCACAACACGGATCGATCAGCGCGCCGGCCGGCGGCACGACGAGGTTAACCAGAGCACGCGCCATACGAGCTTCCAGCGCGGTGGAAACATGGCACGGCTTTGCCGTGTGGGGCGCATAACTCTGCGCCGATTCCGCCAGGATTTCGCCTATCCAGAACGTGTGACGCTGCGCCACGAGCAACAGGGAGTGCCGGGGCGCAGAAACATTGGCGCGGCAACGGAGGGCATCGGCGGCCATGACGGCAGCCTCTTGCCGCGGCATGGGAAATCGCCCCGACAGATAGAGCGTGTCCACACGGAAATCATCCAGATCAAGCGACGCCTGCCGGAGTCCGGCGAGCAGGCCGGCGAACGTCGGCGCCTGAGCGATACGGCGCAATCCCGTGCGCACGTAAGCCGCGCGGGGGAGGTGTTCCAACGTCCGGCACGACGCGACGCCATCCGCGTCCGGCCATCCTCCCGTGAGATGTTCACATTCGGCGGCGATGAGTTCGTTGATCTCATGACTGCGCGGGCGGATACAAACGGCGACCAGATCGGAGGTTGGAGATTGAAGATAGGGTGATGGAAGATTTGAGGACTGGCTCATCCGCTGATTCTTTCATTTATAGCACCAATCATAGCACCAATCATAGCACCAATCATAGAACCAATACACACACCGGCTTGGGCACCTGAGTCACATGACCTGTTGGCATGAGATGACCGGTTTCAACGTCTACTCTGAAGGCGACAATGGTATCGCTGTCCTGGTTGGCGGCGAAAAGATACGTACCGGTAGGGTCCATGGCGAAATTGCGCGGCGTCTTGCCCTGCGTTGGCGTGTGGCCGACATAGGTGAGTAAGCCCGTTGCCCCGTCGATGGCATAGATCACGATGCTGTCATGACCGCGATTGGAGCCGTAGAGGAACTTCCCCGACGGCGCAACATGGATATCCGCGGCCGTACTGGACCCATCGAAATCATCCGGCAGCGCTGGGACGGTTTGCAGGGGGGTCAACGTTCCCGATGCGGCATCGTAGGCCAAGACCATCATGGTCGATCCCATTTCGGTGATCAGATAGGCGTACTTGCCGTTGGGGTGGAAGGCGAGATGGCGCGGTCCGGCCCCGGCAGCAACCGCGGTCCACGGGACAATATGCGGCAACAGCTTCCCGTGGTCTAAATCCAGTTGATAGGTCATCACCTTATCGATCCCCAGATCGGCCACAAAGGCATAGCGATTCGTCGGATCGAGATTGATGGAATGAGCATGCGGTCCCTCCTGACGACGGGGATCGACGCCGGAGCCACTGTGCTGCACAACATCGGACGCCGGCTCCAGTCCGCCATCCTCCCGAACCGGAAAAACGGCGACATTGCCGCCCATATAGTTCGCCACGTAGACAAAACGTCCGGTCTGATCCACACTCACGTGACACGGCGCGCCGCCGTGGGTGCACCGGCTGTTGAGGGAGGTCAACGCGCCTGTCTGCGGGTCGATGGCGAAGGCGCTCAGCCCTCCACCCGCCTGCCCCGCGAACGTCATCGTCTCGTTGACGGCATAGAGATAACGGCGTTGCGGGTCCACCGCCAAAAAGGACGGGTTCACCGCCGCGCCGGCAACGCCGACCGGCATCAGCGCCCCACTCGTCCTATCCAGCCGGTAGATGTAGATTCCTTTGCTGGCACTTCCGTGTGTATAAGTACCCACATAGACAAATCGTTCTGCACACTGATCCTTAGTCATAATTCACTCCTCTTCTTTGAAAATAAACCTGAAAATAAACCACTCATCTCGCTAATCTACGCGAATCTTTACGGTTAGAATTTTCATCCGCCCGCCGGTGAGCCGCGGGTTAAGGATGAATTCCCACAGACCGGCATGATCGTCGCCTCATCCGTCTCGACGATCTCCGCCGCCATCTGCCCGGCGGAAAGCTCCTGCAGTGCTTCCTGAAACGCCGGAAAGTGTTCCACGGCGAACCGTGCCGTCACGGTCACATCGCCGGCGAAGTCCTCACCCAGGACATCGCCGTGGTGCTCGGCCACGAGCAAGCGCACCCGCTCGAAGTAGCTGTACGGGACAGCTATCATGACCGTGTGAGTGGGGATGCGCTCCGCCAGCGGCAGCACGCGCAACACTTCGCGCACTGCCTCGCTGTAAGCGCGCACCAGGCCGCCTGTACCGAGCTTCGTCCCACCGAAGTAGCGCGTTACCACGACCGCCGCATCGCCCAAGCCACTGCCCTGCAAAACCGCCAGCGCCGGGCGGCCTGCCGTCCCCGCCGGCTCGCCATCGTCACTGCAATGGGCGATGACCGAACTGCCATGCCCCACCACAAACGCCGGGACGTTGTGCGACGCAGTGGCGAACTCGGCCCGTATGCGTGCCACAAACGTCTTGGCTGCGTCCACGCTGAACACCGGCGCTGCCGTGGCAATGAAGCGCGAGTTGACGACGATGATTTCGGCACGCGTCTCACACGCGGGAATAAAGTAGCGGTTCATAGCGAATCGGCGAATAAAAGAATCAGCAAGTGGTAAAGCCGTAACGGGTAACGAGCCAAGAGTCACGAGTGATCAGTAACCAGCAACAGGTAACCCTCAACCCACAAACCATAACGTTTTAACCTCTACGCACGCCTCGCGCCAGCGCTCCGGCTCCGGGAAGGAGCGCAGGTAATCCAGCAGTTCGAACTTCGGGCCGACGACCAGGCGGGCGGTAAAGACTTTCTCATCCTGGCTGAATGCGCCTTCAAAAAGCAGTTTCTTCTTCAGCGTCTTGGCGGGAATCTCAAAGGCATAGCCCTCCCCTGCCCTACGGATGTTGACCGGCGCATACGCCGCCTGGAGTACACGCCGCATCTGCGGGCCGGCGTCGGGGAAATGGGACGATGGCAAGGTGAGCGTCAGTTCCATCCGCGCAAACATTCCCGGCACAAAGCCCTCCACCCACCCCAGGAAACGCCTACGATAGGCGGGTCCCTCCTCGTTCAACACAGCGACCAACTTCGAGGCATCCCAGGCCTTGAGCGCAAAGACAGTCTTGCCGTATAGATTGGCGAAGCGGCGGCGGTGGTCCTTGGTGGTGAAGAGGCTTTCTTCTACGGAAAGCAGATTATCGAGTAGATCGGGGTATTGGGCGAGCCATACCCGCATCATCCAGGCATTGAGCCACGCAGGGTCACGGCCCGCGACTTCTGGCGGCAACCAGACCCGCGCATAGACCGGCTTGAGCCGCCATTTGACGCGCATCACGTCTTCCAACTCACGCAGGTAGGCTCCACCGGGATGGTGCATCGCATGCCCGGTGATGGCGCGCCGTTGCTCGGCGTCGGTACATGCGCCGCACGCGAGGCACTGACTTCCCAGGCAGTAACCGTCATCGGCACCGGCAAGCGCCTGCCGGTATTGGTCATAGAGGAAACGTGGCGTCACATCCGCATGGACAAAGTCCAGCGGGAAGGGGTAGTCCATCCCCTTTTCGCCGAGAAACCCTGCGTTCCATTGACCATGTTCCTCCATCCACCGCCGCAGTGCATTCCAGTAGCCAGGCGTGAGGGCGATGTCGTAGCAGTAACCTTGCTGCGCCAGCGCCAACACTGGCGCGTGCAGCCAGTATCCGCCCAACGCGAGCACTTGCGCAACGGCGTACTCGTCCCAGGGCGTCGCCAGGCGGAACTCGAAGCCGTTAGTCTCGCATGCCGATTGAGTCGCGCCAATGATCTGCCGCCACTCCGTCTCATCGAGAAACAGTCGGTCGTGGCGCAGCGGCGTGAAGGGCATCCGCACCAGCAACCCAAAGCTGAAGATCACCCGCACGCCGCGGTTGCCGCACTGCCGCAGCGCCTTCAAATGGCTGACAAAAGCACGGAATTCGATCAAGTCCACTTCCGTCTCATGACCGGTGAGAATGTAGAACAGCTTGATCTCACGGATCTTCTGGCGCAACAGCCGCGCCAGCACGCTCTCGATGGCCGTGTCTGCAAGGCTCTTGTGCAAAAAAGCGCGCATTCGACGGCTGATACCTTCAATGCCGAGGGTGAAGCTGCGCTTGTCGGCGCTGACCTCCGCTTCCAGCAGTCCCGGCAGCGTCGCCAACCCGTCCACACGCTGGCTCTTGAAGCTCACCCGGTCGTACAGGCGATTCAGCGTCAGCAGTAATGTCAAAATATCCTGATGCGTGTTGAAGTTGAAGCTGTAGAGATCAACTTCGTTCGCCCCTTGCTGCTGCTTGAGTTGGCGGGCCGCCGCAAGGATTGTCTCTGGCGGCAACTCACGGTATGGCTTGCGCTCGTAGCCCTCGAAGCAGAACGTGCAGAAGGCGGAACAGCCATAGTTGAGCGGCAATTTCGCCGTCGCGGCTGCGGGGCCATCCAGCAAGGGATAATCGGTCAGGAGATCGTCCCCACGCGGGTCAGTGCACACGGCCTTCCGCACCGTTTGTAGCGCGAGTTGGCAACCCGCGTGATTCGCGATCCACAAACCCGTCACAGACGCAGCCGCCTGCAACAGTCGCTCCGGCTTAGGCAGCACCGCGTTCTCCGCCAAAACGCGCAGGAGGGTTTCCACCTGACGCTCGCCCTCGCCGAAGAACAGCGCATCCGCCACACAATCGCCGGTCTCCGTGACGATGGCCTGCGCCGCCATGGCGTTGGAGCCGCCGAGGATGAGCGGCGGGAAGGCCGGGTCACGTTCGCTGGCAAGCAGTGGCACGCCGGAATGGTACAACAGATACGGCAGGTTGATCAATTCCAGCGTGTAGGCGTTGGAGATCAACGCCACGTCGAAGTCCTCGACACTGCGCCAGGACTGCGTCCCCACCAACAACGGCACCCCGGCCACGGTCAGGCGTTCGCGGTCGTACTGCGGCGGGAAGAAAGCCATGTCGATGTAGGCATTGGGCAACGCGCGGCGCACGGCCTGGAAGAGAAACAGGTGCGGCGTCGAGCGGTCCACGTCGCGGAAGGGCGACAGCCGCACGATCAACGCGCTGAAGCTCGCCGTCTCGAACGGCGGATTGCCGAACGTGGGGTTCGGCGCGGGGCGATACAGCGCCGCCTGCTGCATCAAGGCCCAGTTTTGGGTCAGGAACTCCCGATAGTGTGCCATCAGCCATCATTGTATCTGAAAGGGGAAAGATGCAAGGGACAGATGGGCACACCTTATCCCCCCCTTGCTGGGGTACGATACGTAGCAATGACTTTAGTCGCTGATGGCACAAGCGACTAAAGTCGCTACTACTGCTCAAGCGACTAAAGTCGCTACTACTGTCTATTATTACCGGGCATAGGCGGGCGCGGTCAGAGACCGGCCCAAGCATCTCCCCATAATTTGCACTATACCCTTTGCCCATTCGCGCATTCACCGAACAGGGCTATACTACGATACGTAGCAATGACTTTAGTCGCTGATGGGCCAAGCGACTAAAGTCGCTACTACTGTTTATTATTACTGGCATTCCATAAATGAGAGCGCATGTCCAACGAAAACATAGATCTAAGTCTTCAGTACTTACAAGTCGAACTGGCGCGCATCGAACTACTGGTGCGCCGCAATGTATTGTGCTGGCAGCTCGCCGGACAGGACCCCCACGACGAATTCCGCGGCCTGCACCTTTCCGACGCCCACATCCATGCCCTGTTGAACCGTCCATTCGGTACCAGTTGGGGACAACTCGTCAAACTCGCCCCGGAGGAAGCCCAGGTTTTTGCCGACACGATGGCGCAAATTACTGCTTACGCCAGCGAGCTACAGCAGCGCGCCGCGGATGAGGGACATAGCTTGCGTCTGGAATACCTGCGACGCACTTTCGGACTGACGCCATTCGACTACGACACCTTTCTGGTTTGCCTTGCCCCGGCTCTGGACTCCAAGTACGAAAAAATCTACAGCTATTTGCAGGACGACGTCACCCGCAAACGTCCCACGGTCAATCTCGTGCTTGATTTACTGAGCGACCCCGGTCCGGCGCGGCTGTTGGCGCTCGCCCGCTTCACCGACGATGCACCGCTTTTCAAACATCGCCTTCTGGAAGCCACGACAGATTCGACGGCAGGTTCAGCGCAGCTTCTAGGGCAAATTCTCAGTCCCGACAAAACAGTGATCCATTGGTTGTTGGGCGAATACAAACCCGGCGCCAACGTCCAACCCTACGTCAACTTGACAACACCGACGGCAGAGGAAACCCACACCCTGCTCACAGAAACCATCCGCAGGACCCTCACCGTCACCGCCGAAATACCGCCGGTGTTTGTCTTCTACGGTCCAGACAAGATGCTGCAAGCCACCGCTGCTGCTTTTTTCGCCCACCAGCACCGTCAGCCTTTGCTCACTGTGGACCTGGCGGGTCTGACCACGGCCGGCCTCACGCCGCTCATGGCCCTCCAACTGGCGTTGCGCGACGCCCGTCTCACCGGAGCCGTCCCTTTCCTTTCGGGATGGGACGCCGTGATGGTCGAGGGCATACCGCCCCTCCCTTTGCTCGACATACTCTTCGCGTATCCGGGGGTTGTAATCGTAGCCGGGGAACAGGCCTGGCATCCCCACAACATCGAGCGCGAGCGCAACCTGGTATGGTTGGATTTTCCTATCCCCAACTTCGCCCAGCGGTACGCCTTGTGGCGACACTATCTCAGCGCTCAACACGGCCATGAGATGCTAGAGGTCACCGACCTGGCCGGGCAATTTCTGCTCACCGGCGGGCAGATTCGAGACGCCGTCGCCACCGCCGGAGACATTGCCGCGCAGCGCGGACAAGACCTGCAACGGCAACATCTGTTCCACGCCGCGCGCACGCACTCCAACCCGCACCTTTCAGGCCTGGCGCGTAAAATCGAGCCGCGTTACACCTGGGACGACATCATTTTGCCCACGGATCAACTCGCCCTCCTGCACGAGATCGTCGCCACCGTGCGCGGACGCGCTACGGTAATGGAGGTCTGGAGCGTGGGCAACAAGCTCGCTGCCAGCAAAGGCATCACTACGCTCTTCGATGGACCGCCGGGCACCGGCAAGACAATGGCGGCAGAAGTGATCGCCAACGATCTAAACCTGGACCTCTACAAGATCGACCTTTCTACCGTAGTCAGCAAATACATCGGCGAAACGGAGAAGAATCTGGAACGCATCTTCTCCGAAGCGCAGAGCAGTAATGCCATCCTTTTTTTCGACGAAGCCGACGCGCTCTTCGGCAAACGCTCGGAGGTCAAAGACGCCCACGATCGCTATGCCAACATCGAAACAAGCTACTTGCTCCAGCGGATGGAGGCTTACGACGGCGTAACCATCCTGTCGACTAACCTGCGTGCCAATCTGGATGAAGCCTTCACCCGCCGCTTGCAGTTCGCGGTCGATATTCCCTTCCCCGAAGAAGAATACCGACTGCGCATCTGGACGACGCTGTTCCCGCCTGATGTGCTGCGCACGGCGGACCTGGACTTCAGGCTGCTGGCGCACCGCTTCAAACTGGCGGGCGGCAATATCCGCAACATCATCGTTGCGGCGGCCTTCCTTGCTGCCGCCGCCGGCAGTCCGGTCACAATGCAACATCTGCTCCACGCTGCCCGCCGCGAGCTACAGAAAATGGGGCGATTGGTGAATGAAGCCGATATGGTGATCCCAGAGCCAACCTGAGGCGCACCAAATTCGACCCTTTTTGTCGCGTCCAACGACTATTCTCATCACGCCAGTGTTATCCAGGGGGCAAACCAAGGCGCTATGCAACCTGGTGAGGGTTAAAGAGGGCGTGGCTGAAGTCATAGGCGTTGAAAACGACAAATTCAACAATACAACTTGTACAAACACACCATATCACAAGCTCATATTGCGATATTGACTCGATGGGATTTGCATGTATAATGAAGATGGTCAGAGAGACCCAATATATATGTACGCTGAGGCTGCCGTCAGGACGACTGAATCCTCATATAGAACGAATAAAGTTGGAGAGTTAGAAAGTAAGAAAATATTGGCCCTCTCCTCTATTCCGCCAAAGCTTGTTTCTCCTGATACAATTGCGAGTCAATGGGAGACAGTAGTACCAGAAAGGAAGAAAGAATATGGCAACGCAACAGAGTCAACATGCTGATTCAACAAAAAAAATTGTTACAAAACGCCAATCTCCACAGTTATTTGAACAGGAACTGAAGTCCCAGGGCCAAAAGATCTGTCCTGAGGTATTCCAACACATAACCACCTACCCTAAGCAAGCGCCGCCCAACGAAATTCTAAAGTTACAGCGCACAGCAGGCAACCACGCCGTCTCCGGGTTGATCCAGGCCAAACTTAATGTCGGTCCGGTGAATGATCGCTACGAACAAGAAGCCGACCGTGTGGCCGATCAGGTCATGCGCACTTCCGCGCCTGGCAATGTCTCCTCCGTACAGCGACAGCCGACGGAGGAAGAGGAAGTTCAATTGAAGCCGCTTGCCTCCGCCATAACTCCCGTTGTGCAGCGACAGCCGGCGGAGGAAGAGGAAGTCCAATTGAAGCCTCTCGCCTCTACCAGTACACCGGTCATACAGCGCTACCCGGAGGAAGAAGAGGAAGTCCAACTGAAGCCGCAGGCTGCGCCCTCCATCGTCCCACACCGATCCGGCGGGGGTTTCCAGACCAGCGATGACGTCGAACAGCAGTTGCGCCTGCTCCGTGGCAGCGGCAGCCCCTTGCCCGCCGGTCTCCGCACCGAGATGGAAGCCCACTTTGGCGTGGATTTCGATGCTGTGCGCGTCCACACCGACGGCCAGGCCGACCAGCTCAATCAAAACCTGCGTGCACGCGCCTTTACCCACGGGATGGACATTTATCTGGGATCGAACGAACCCGCTATCGACACCGGCGAGGGCAAGCGCCTGTTGGCCCACGAGCTGACCCACGTCGTCCAGCAGACCGGCGGTGGTAAAAAGGCACACCACCAGGCCAAGACTGTGCAGCGCATTAGCCTGAATCCCCTCGATTGGTTCAGAAAGAAGAAGACCCCGCAACAACGCGAACAAGAACACTTCGACGCATATCGCCAACATCTGGAGGCCAATCCGGGCGCGCTCTCCGAAAAAGAGCAGGCGCTTGCTCCAGTGTTCGGGCTTAACGTCGATCAGTCGAAGATGCAAAGCTCGCTTTACAATCCTGAGTCATTGAAGAGCAGGGTCAAGCGAGAAGGTTTTGAGTTTGGGTCCAAGGATTGGGAGCGCGGCGGCGACATAGAAACCGCGTTGTCGCGCAACGTCAAAGGCACGTACCGCACGATGTTTGGGCAGGAAGATACCCAGACACCATACAACTTCAACACGGCGCAGAACGAACAAGAGAAACAACAGCGCGGCATCTTCCATCGTTTAATGGTCGCCACCGCCTACGGCAATCACCAGTACCGCCATCGTTCCGGCGAAAATAAAAAGGCCGAGAAGAAATTCGGCGAGAGCAGCAGTTGGGCCCGGACCGCTTTACCGATGGGGGCGATACTCACGGGCGGCGGACGCTCACAGATCGAATTCGGTAGAGGCGCCGAAAGCGCACTGGGCGAGGGCATCCGTTGGCTACTACACGGCAACAAAGGCCCCAACCCCATGGATCAGAAGATGGTCGGCAACACCCCCATCAACCAGGACGCCGGGCAGTTTCAACGCACCAGCAGTCATGGCATCAGCGAGAAGGGCGGTCGTCTGCATGAGACCAAAGTGGGTATGTCCACAGCGGGGCTGCTGCCGAACTTTAACACGGTAGGGATGAACCTCACCCCCGGCGGCGCCGGAGCTATGCTTCCGACGACCGGCCGTTTCAACGTCAAAAAAGGGCAAAGAATAGGCCATGGCGGGCGGTTCGAAGAAGCCAAGACCACGAATTTTTACACCGATATGCATGATCCCGGCTTCATGGCCAAGGCGATGCATGCGGGGGGATATCTCGCCACGCCCTTCGTCGGGCTGTATAAAGGGCTCAAAGCGCCCTTCGCGGCGTTAGGAAGGGCGATAACGGGTAACAAATCACAACCCGGCCCTAAGTCAGGCTTTTTTAGCGGCGCGCAGAACTTCGGTGGGCAGCAGGGCCACATGTTGTTCACGTCCAAGAGTCAAAAAGGCCAGAGCAATGTGAATATGGCTATCGAGTCCAACGCACCGGATACGCAAAATATCACCGGCCACCTGCACGATATGCGCGCGCGCAGCGAGTCCGAAGGCGTCTTCGGGCAAAGCAAATTCAAGCTGATGGCGAAGCACGGTGTCATCAGCCCGGCACAGTCACGGCTCATGCCCGAGGGCACGGACAGTATGCGCGCCCGCATCCAGAGTGGAGAAGACTGGCAGCATGTACAAGATGTCGCCTCAACCCTTGAGAGTGTGAAAACCCGGCAACAGAAGAAGTTGTATCAGCAAGTTTTACCTGCCACTCCCGGCAAAGCCAGGGACATTTACGAGAACCGATACCAACAAATCCTCAAGTCACGTCAGGGACAAACGACCGGCCTGGGCGACGTGAGTGACGAGTCCCTCGAAGGCGTCTCCAGGCTTTTTGAAAACGAGGAAGAGGAAAAAGGACACTAGAACCATAAGGATGGTGGCTGACGATGTTACAAGATCTCGACGAAGTTCTGCGGCAGTTGTTGATCCGCGAAATCCCTATCAAAAACAGCGATGTGGACATCAAGTTCGACCAACCAAGCCGTGAGTGGGCTTCCCGCCTCAGCCGTCCCACCCTGAATGTCTTTCTCCACGATATTCGGGAAAATGTCCAACTGCGTGGTTCGCAGCAATGGGTGATTGAGCATCGCCCCGATGGAACAGCGCTTCAACGGCGCACACCGGTGCGGGTGGCGCTGCATTATATGATCACCGCCTGGGCCAACGACCCCGACGATGAACACAATCTGCTAGGACGCACGTTGTTGGCCCTCTTCCGCCAGCCGCATCTCCCCAAAGACTTGCTGCCGGATAGCCTGGTTGATCAACCCGCGCCCATCCCCCTGGAAGTAGCGCAGCAAGACACCCTGCGCAATCCCGCCGATGTGTGGAATGCGTTGGATAACGAGATCCGCCCTGCCGTCACCTTGATCGTGACCCTGGCGCTCGATCCCTACAAGCCGTTCATCACCCCGTTGGTGCGCACACGTGAACTGCGGATAGGACAATCAGAGCACCCCAAAACCAAGGAATTCGTCGCGGGCTTTCCACCCGATGTATTTTGGACCATCGGTGGCACGGTGCATTCGGACAAGCCGCTGGAGGCGCTCAGACTCAAGTTGGTCGAGCGCGATTTGGTCGTGCCGCTTCAGGCAGAAGGGCGCTTCTCCATCGGAAAACTGCAAGCTGGCGAATACACCCTGGAGCTGGCAGCCAATGGAGGCAAGCCCAAACGCCACAAAATTACAGTCCCCGCACCCGACTACGATTTGAAAGTGTAAAAGCAGTTCATCAGCAGACTTCAACAGAAATATAATCAGTGAGAAAAATGGATAGAATCACTGTCACCCAAAAAAGTGGTGTATACCAACACGGTGACAGTCATCAGACCAGAGCTATACCTGCCGCTGGTGATGAAATGAAAAGGTTAAGGAATGGTGAATAGATATTCCCATTGCGGCCCGCTTTCCCTGGTCGAAGGATTCGCTTTGACAGCCGAACGTTGAAGCATGTCCCAGCGAAAGGAGGATGATTCGTTATTCGTAACTCGTCATTTGCAATTCGCAATTCGCAATCCGCAGTTCGTAACTTGCAGTTTGTTTTCCTGATTCGTGATACCTAAAAGGAGGTTCACATGCCTGAGTATCTATCACCCGGAGTTTATGTAGAAGAAGTGGATCGCGGTCCTAAGCCTATCGAAGGGGTAGGGACGGCCATGGCTGCTTTCGTAGGGTTTACCGAGAAGGCAGAGCTTGTCCGCGAGGTCGACGGCGAGTTGATCACCGAAGATCTGCTTAACCGACCCCAGTTGGTCACGAACTGGACTCAGTTTGTCGAACGGTACGGTAACTTTGTGCCGGGCGCTTATCTGGCCCATTCCGTTTATGGCTACTTCTTGAACGGCGGAACGCGCTGCTATGTCGTCAGCGTCCGTACCATCCCCAAAGCCCAGGCAGCTTTGCTCAACAATGCAGGCAAACCGCAGTTGATCATCAGGGCTAAACAGGCAGGCTTTGAAGGATTGCGGCTGCGGGTCAAGGTTGCCGGCGTACCTGAGTTAGCCGTTCCCAAGGGGAAGGCCAAAGGCAAGGAAGAAGCTCCGGCCGGCGAGACCGAGGCTCCAGCTCCAAGTGAAGGTGACGTATCCTCCTTCACTCTCATCGTCGAGCGTGAAAAAATCGCCGGCGGCTGGAAATTGATGGAAGAGATCAAAGATGTAACGTTGAATGAGGTCAAAGACGACGGCCGGACGGAAGTTCGCGTCGCCTACAAGGACAACAAGATGCCCTCGTTGGTCGAGGTTTTGGTACCGGCAGCTGGCGCCCCGCTTGCCCAGTTGTGGCCGTGCGCCCAGGAGCAGACGCTGACCATCGAATCCAGGCAACTGCCGGCGCCCACCAGCACAGAATTTCAAGGTAAAGTGACCGAGCGCAGTGGTGTCGAAGGACTCGAGGCCCTGGAGGATGTCACCATGGTCGTTGTGCCAGACCTGATGGCAGCGATGCCCGGCGAAAAGGTCGGACTGGACACCATCAAAGCCGTGCAGACGATGATGATCGCCCACAGTGAGCGGCTTGGCGACCGCGTCGCCATCCTCGACGCGCCGCCCGACCTGACGCCGCAGGAGGTAAAGAAGTGGCGCATGGACATCGCCGGCTTCGATTCCAGCTACGCAGCGATGTACTATCCCTGGATCACCATCATGGATCCGGCCACGAACCGCCCCATCAACATCCCCCCGTCGGGCCACATGGCCGGGATCTGGGCGCGCAACGATACCACGCGCGGCGTCCACAAAGCGCCCGCCAACGAAGTCGTGCAAGGCGCCATCGGCCTGGCCTACCAGACCACCAAAGGCGAACAGGACACATTGAATCCCATCGGCGTCAACTGCATCCGCGGTTTCCCCGGCCGTGGCATCCGGGTCTGGGGTGCACGCACACTCTCCAGCAATCCGTCGTGGCGGTATATCAACGTGCGCCGGCTCTTCAACTTTGTGGAAAAGTCCATTGAAGGCGGCACTCAGTGGGTGGTCTTTGAACCCAACGACCGCAAACTATGGGCGCGCGTGAGACGCGATGTCACCGCGTTCCTGAGAACGGTCTGGCGCACCGGTGCGCTTTTCGGCAGCACGCCTGACGAGGCCTTCTACGTCAAATGTGACGATGAGTTGAATCCGCCGGAAACCCGCGACCTGGGCCAATTGATCATCGAGATCGGCCTGGCGCCGGTCAAGCCGGCAGAATTCGTCATCTTCCGCATCAGTCAATGGGCCGG
Organism: Anaerolineae bacterium; assembly: GCA_035415725.1. Classification (GTDB taxonomy): domain Bacteria; phylum Chloroflexota; class Anaerolineae; order B4-G1; family SLSP01; genus DSWT01. Next base: position 40,963 of record DAOOGN010000008.1, read on the forward strand.
ACCGGGGTCCGAATAACGCTCTCTCATGCGGTGCGGATGGAAAAGATGGGCGTGAAGGAGTAAGACTGTGGGACTGACGAGCATGACACATTCTACAACTTTCCCTGCATTGGCACATTACTTTGGCGTAGAAATCTACAACGAGCTGCGTGGCGGATACTTCACCAAAGTCAGCGGCATCGGTTCGGAACTCGAAGCCATTGCGCATTGGGTCACTTCCGGCGAGGGCGAAACCATCGCCAGCGAGAAGATTCCCGGACGATGCACCCAGTCCGACATTGTCCTGACCCGCCCGGTGACCGAGAACCGGGGCTTTTGGCAGTGGCATCAAGACATCGCCAACGGTGAGGACAAACGTGTCAACTGCGCGATTGTGGCCTTCAACGCCAACAAAGAAGAAATCGCGCGTTGGAACGTCGAACTGGCCTGGCCATGCAAAGTCGTGGTGACGGATATGCTGACCTCCAGCAACGATGTTCTTTTGGAAGAGGTCACGTTGGCCCACAGTGGAATCACGCGTGTAGAACCGGCTTCCAAGCCCTAGAGTCTATGCCAATCGGTCCACCCATTCACATACCGGCGGGTCACAATCCGCCGGATCCTGGATAAATCACCCTTGTAAGGAGGCAAGGTTATGACCAATATAGAAAATCCTCTAGTGGCCTTTAATTTTGGGCTAGAGATTGAGGGAAAGCTCAGCGGTTACTTCACCCGAGTGTCCGGCATCGGTTCCGAAAGCGAAGTTGTCGAGCACAAGGTCGTCAATTCCGAAACTGGCGAAACAATCATCCAGAAAATTCCCGGTCGTCTGACCTGGACCAACGTCACGTTGAGCCGTGGCGTCACCAGCAACATCGACGTATGGGCATGGCGACAGCAAATTGTCGACGGCAAGGTGGATGAGGCCCGCACTAACTGTTCTATCATCGCTTACAATCAAGCCGGTGATGAAATTGGACGCTGGAACCTCGAGAACGCCTGGCCGAGCAAAGTGACCGGCCCGGAGATGGACTCGGGTGGAGCAAACTTGATGGTCGAAGAGATGACCATCGTGCACGAGGGAATCACGCGCGTGTCGTAGCTTTAGACGTTAGCCGATCTCGGAGATCGCGCGCGAACAATCCCGCGATCTCCGAGGCGCAGTCGAGGAGGCAACCATGCCATTTCTCAGACGAGATGTCGATGAAAAGTCCCTGGGTCGGACGCCCCAGGGCTTTGGGTATGACCTGCTGACCTATGAATTTCACCTTGAAGTTCAAGGATTACTGGTCGGCGTCTTTGAGAGGTTGACCGGCGGCGAAATGGAGGTTACGCGCATTGACCACGACATCGTATACGAATCGGGAGCATCGACCACGCTGTTCATCCCTGGGACGACTACCTTTTCGCCGTTTACGCTCGAACGCGGGTTCGCCAACTACCAGGAACTCTACAACTGGTTTGCCCTGGCCTCCAATGGCCGGATTGTCGAAGCGCGCCGGGATGGCTCCATTTTTATGAAGCGCTATGGGGAGACCTACTTGCAATGGGATTTCAAAAGGGCATGGCCGGTCAAGTTATCGGGCTTCAGTTTCAACCAATATCTGGACTTGCAGAAAGCGCGGGTATCCATCACCATAGCAGCCGAGTTGATCGAGTTCGTTCCGGTCACAGTGCCGTCTAAGGAACCCGCCGACCTGACCGAGTATTTCAACACCCTCTTCCCTGCGCCATAAATTACCTTCGCCGATTGGAAAATAACAGTACTTTTGGAACGACCGCAAAGACGAAATGACGATCTGACTACAGACTACGCGACGACTCGCACAGGAGGTTTCGACCGTGAGTTTACAAACCGAGTTTGAATTTACTCTGCCGGTGGGTTATGTGGACCGTGAAGGCAACGTCCACAAGAAAGGCACCATGCGTCTGGCAACCGCGCTGGACGAAATCACGCCGCTCAACGATATGCGTGTCCAGGCCAACGAGGCCTACCTGGTCATCGTCCTGCTCACGCGGGTCATCACCAGTCTGGGAACGCTGCCGCACATCAACACCAGTGTGGTAGAAAACCTCTTCGCCGCCGATCTGGCCTATCTTCAGGAATTCTATCGTCAGATCAACGAAACCGGCAAGACTACCCGTGTGGTCCGCTGTCCACACTGCAATAATGTTCTCGAAGTGGACCTGGCCAACCTGGGGGGGGAATCATAGGCTACCCCCTTGAGCGCTTGCACGAGGAGGTAGCCTACATCGCCTATCACTTTCACTGGCCGCTCGATGACATCCTTAACCTGGAACACCGCCAGAGACGGCGATGGGTAGGCGAAATCGCCAAAATCAACCGGCGATTGAACGAAGCCACACCACGATAAATCGTCATGCCAACCCATGATGGGAATTCTAATGCGCCATCCGCTCAACCGGAGAACGAAAATGTCGTCCCCGGCAACACCGCCGGCGTAGACTTGCAGGCGCTTGCCGAGAAAATAGTTGCGCTGCTCAAAGAAGAGTTGCGCGTAGAAAATGAACGCCGTGGCCGGCGTCTCGGGGGGTAGTCATAACCGCCCCCCATGGAGGGCTCTGCGTAGCAAAAGAATATGGGACTCATTGATAAAACAGTGTCATCATTGACCGTAGCCAATCTGGCAGAATCCGGGCTGAAAATTGCTGCAGCCGCCGCGACGCGGGCCGTAGGGGCGACCACCACCGCTGCCATATCGCTAGGCTTGCGGACCCTGCAAGAAGCATCGGGGATGCGCTTTGACCCGGCCCCGGCTTACCTCTTTTTCGTAGAATTATCGGGGGTTTTCGTGGCGCTATTCACCGAGTGCCACGGCCTGGAAGTAGAACGCGATGTCGAGACGGTGAAAGAGGGCGGCGTCAACAATTACGTCCACAAGCTCCCCGGACGGCTCGAATTCAAAAACATCACTCTCAAGCGCGGCCTCAGCCTGTCGCGCGGATTGTGGGATTGGATGATGCAAGGCCGGTACGACAGTCACGTGCGGCGGATCAACTTCTCCATCATCCAGGGCGCGCCCAGTCACAACATCGCCACCCTGGCGGCAGGCGCCGTGGGATTGGATAACCCCAGCTTTTTCAGCGTGATGGGGCAAGGCTTTGGTAAAGTCAAGCATTGGGACATCGAAAATGCTTACCCGATCAAGTGGGAAATGTCTGCTCTCAACGCCTCCAGTAAAAACACCGCCATCGAAACGCTGGAAATTGCCCATCACGGCCTGTCGCTGAGTTACGAAGTCCTCACGCCGATGAGCTTGATGGGAGGTACAGGTGATCTCATATAACTTTGCAGGACATTCTTGTCCTGAGGCCTTATACTTATGGAGACAGCTCATTTCTCAGCCACTGCACACGACGAGGCGCCGGATGCGCCTGAATTAACGCGGTCGGCAACCCCACAACCGGACTCTATGCCACGCACGGTGAGAACACTGTCGCAGAGGACGAAGACCTTACTTTCGCCCTGGACACGACGCCGGGTGGACCATCTCCGCGCGCGCATCCAGGGCGAGGCCGAGGAGACGGCACGTCCACTGACGATCACTCACCACAACACTCAACAATGGCTGGACCGCGCCCGACAAGCGCGAGAACATGCCGTAGCGTGGAAACCCGACATCGGCGCCCTGGAGCCCGGTTTGATCAAGCGTTTCAGCAGCGCCATCGCCGGCCGCGTCCAAAGGTTGCGCCTGATCAGCATTCGCCGCCAGCCTGCGGTTCCGGCTACAGCATGGGAAAGCGAGCTGGAGTTGACCCTGCCTTTGGGTTCGGTGTCTCAGGAGGGACAGGTGATTGAACGCATCCCGTCCGTCAATGCACCCCAGGGGGCAAGTCTTTTCACGGCGGGACAGCCCATCGAACCGTTCAAGCCCTCGGCAATTCCTGCCCAGTCGCCGCGCCCCGTCGCGTCCGCGAAACCGAAGCGCAAACCGGCGTCGAAGCCACTGCCGCCGCAAGCGCGACTCTATACGCGGGTTGAAGAAATATCACCCCATGGCGAGACACCAGAGCAGGAAACGCGCCAACCCTCGCCGTTGATCACACCGGCGATGCCGCAGCCGGCAGACGAAAAGCCGACGGCGCCGCCGACACCAGCACGAAGCCCCTCCATGCCGCCGGAGACAATTGTGCCGCCATGGGTAGCAGCGCCTCCGATTGCTCAAGATCGGCGTCAGCCAGAGCTTCCGCCGGTAACAGCCAGCCCAGAAATGCCCAGGGTGATGCCCAGGCGACCTCGTCCAACCCTATTGCCTCCGGTGCAACGCGCGGCAGTGTCCGATGAAATTTCAGCCTCGCCAAAGCCGGCCCCGTCTACGCCGCTTGCGCCAGAGATACAACCCCAGCACCCGGTCGCGGCGATGCCACCTGTGACAGAACAAGCGGCAGCGGCCGAAGTGATCACGCCACCCTTATCTCACCCCGTCACTGCGCCGATTATCCAACGTACAGCGGAGACTGCCGGCCCGCACCCGGAACAACCTCAACCAGCGGTCGCAGCCCTCCCTGCCGCAAAACCGGTTGCCCCTGCCCCGGCGGCGACGCAGCCAGCGGTCGCAGCTTTCCCTGCCGCAAAACCGGCTGCTCCTGCCCCGGCGGCGACGCAGCTTCCGCGCGCCGTGGCGGAACAACCGACAACGGAACAGCCAACGCAGCCCCCCCTACCGCGTGCTCTGCCCATCGAGTCGCCAACGCCGCTTGCACAACCGGCACGGCGTATCACGCTGTCGCCGCTCCCCCACCCCACCACCGAACCAGGCGAACGTCCGCAGCTCGAACCACCCGCCGCCCTTCCTCGGCCACGTCGCCTCGTCACGCCGACGGCAGAACCGCGCGCTATACGCCAGACCGAAGCGTTGCCGACACCACGCCGGCCCGCGCCGGCAACGCCCGCCGAGCACCTCATAACAGCGGACTTTCCCCCCCAGGGGGAAGAGCGTCGTGTCATGGAACCCCCTGCGGGCCAACGCCAGGCACCAACTGCACCGTTGCCATCGCCGACTGCGGTAAAGCCACTTTCAGCGGAGATCATTCCACCCGAACCGCAGCGGCCTATCCCCAATCCCGCCATGGACCTCACCACGCCGGTAGCGCCGGAAACACAACTGGCCGAAGCCAGCCGGGCAGCAGGCGCTCCATCTCCACTCCCTACTGCCCCCTCTCCAATCTCCGAGCTGCCCTTGCACCAGGTCATCCGGCGTCGGGTAGATTGGCGGAACCGCGGACTCCTGCGTACACCGGCGTCACTGCTGACCCTACGTCCCATGGCCCGAGTACAGCCGCTCGTGATGTCCGCCGCCGATAAAATGCATGTGCGCCCGACCCCAGACGAATCGCAGCGCCCCTGGCCTATGGCGGCATCCCCCACCCTTTACACCCACAGCCCGAATTTGTACATCGGCCCCGGCCCCGCGCCGACCGTCATGCAAGCCCATGCCCGGCTTCAGACGCAGAAGCGCATCCCCGGCGATAGGTCCACACCGCAGCCGCCGACGGATCGGCACATGATGCTGAGTACACCGCCGCCTCAGGAAGAGTCGCTCATTCTTCCACTCCCTCCACAGCCGATACCGGCCAGACCGCCGGTGTCAGCGCCTGGAGCTGTCGTCACCGTGCCAGAAAGTGTGGAACGCCCGACTGCCATGCCGTTGGTACGCCAACAAACTGCACCATCGTCCCCACAGCCGTCGCGCCCTCCCGAGCAAACGGTGGAGCCCGTCGCGCAGCCCTCCATGGTCAGGGAGCTTATCCAGCGGGATATTCAAGAGCCAAGCGCCGCCGAAGAAGCGGCAGCGCCGGAGCCTGTCGATTTGGAAAAGCTGGCTCATGAAGTCTATCCGTTCGTCAAACGTCTCATTGCCATCGAACGCGAGCGCATGGCGCGGTAGATTGGTAGATTGAAGGAAGATTGAAAATTTGTCATTTACCCTTTGCCATTTGAAATTTATTGAGGGAGCACGGCTATGAGTATTGCAGGAATGTTTAATCCGACAGCTTTGTTCACGACGCCCGAAAGCTTGAGCAATTTTCTGACCTCACAAGAAAAAGCCAAGATCGTGACGGTAGATGAAAGAGGCAATGAACTGGGACTTCTGGATGATCGGCGGGTCGAGTTGGAATTCCAGTTCAACCCGGCCAGCATCAAAATCATCAAAGAAGCCACGTGGGAAGCTCCTCATGTCGCGCGCAGGAATGCCCCTGACCTGAAGTTTGGCGGGGGAGCGGCGGCGACATATGACCTCACCCTCGTCTTCGATACCAGCAGCAATGTCGAATATCGGGATGTGCGGATGTACACCAACCCACTCCTGAAGCTGACAATGATGGCCGGCGCCGTTGATGAAAGAAAACTGCCGCCCCAGATCAAGTTCCAGTGGGGCAAATTCACGCTTTTCCTCGCGGTCGTCACCAAGGTGACCATCGAGTATACGTTGTTCGATCCAGATGGCACCCCTATCCGCGCCCATGCGTCCCTGGACCTCAAACAGCAGGATGACCGCGACGACTACGCCGGCCTGACCAACCCCACGACACGCACCGAGTCACGCAAAACGCGCGTCGTGCGGTTGGGCGATCGCTTAGACACCATCGCCTACCAGGAGTACGGCTCGCCCGCGTACTGGCGTCATCTGGCTACCGCCAACGGACTCTACGATCCGCGAGATTTGCACCCAGGACAGATTCTCATCTTACCGCCGCTGCCTTAAGAGGCGCGCAAAAGGATGTTCTTATGCCGAGCGATGTGAGCATCACCATCAACGGGACCAAACAAACCGCCGTGAAAGGGGATCTGCTTGAGGTTGTCGTGGATACCAACCTCTATCTGCCGGCAATGTTCACCATCGACATACAGGATGAACTGGATGTGCAAACCGGCAAGCTCAAATACACCGATACCACGACTTTCGAGGTCGGTGCGGAAGTCAAAATCGCGATTGAGACCGACGACATCCCCGACGTGATAGGAAAGATCAAATCCACGCTTATGGTGGGTGAGATCACGGCCATCGAACCGATTTTCGCGGCGGATAACTGGCAGCCGGTACTACGGATCCGCGGCTACGACCGTTCCCAGCGCTTGACGCGCGGCACGAAGACACGCACGTTTGGGGATGCCAATCCGCGAGGGAGCGGCGTGACCGAGGATCAAATCGTTAAAATCATTGCCCAGGAAACAGGGCTGATCGCCAACGTGGATGCCAGCGGCCTCAGTGGCATCAAGTATTTCCACGTCCTGCAATACAACCAGACCGATCTGGAGTTTCTATGGTCGCGCGCGCGGCTTTTGGGGTACCAGGTTTATGTCGAAGAGAAAAAACTCTACTTCCAAAAAGCCAATGCCATCCGCGGCAAGGAGACGCCCGCTCCTTTGATGTGGGGGGAAAATCTCGCCAGTTTCGCACCGCGACTGACGCTCATGAATCAAGTGAACAAGACCGTCGTCACCGGCTGGGATCCCGACACCAAGAAAGCACTCACAGGTATGGAGACGACGGTCGAAGACAGGACCAAACCCAAAATTGTCAGTAGCAGCTTTGACAAAAAAGGCAGTGCCGTCGCCCAGGAGAAATTGGGCGGCAGCGCCGAAGATTACATTGTTGATATTCCGGTGTTAACCGTCGATCAGGCCAAAACTATGGCCGCCGCCCACCTCGCCGAAGCGGAAGCGGCGTTTGTCCAGGCCGACGGTGTCTGTGGAGTGGGCGATCCCCGCATCAACGCCGGTCGCGTGGTCACCATCCGGGGGGTGGGTAGCCGATTCAGCGGCGATTACTACATCACCGAAGCCCGCCACACCTATGCGCATGGTGACTATCGCGTGTCCTTCAGTGTCACCGGGCGCAACCCCAACACGCTCAGCTTTTTGCTCAACGGTGACAACGGCCACAACTCAGGCCATATCGACGGGGTGGTCACCGCCATCGTGGTCAACCTGGATGACCCGGATAAGTTAGGGCGGGTGCAAGTCAAGTATCCGTGGTTGGCTAAATACAAAGGCGCCGAACTCGCCAGCAGTTGGGCACGCCTGGCCGTACCGATGGCCGGAAAAGAGCGCGGGTTCTTCTTCACCCCTGAAGTAGACGATGAAGTCTTGGTCGCTTTTGAGCACGGCGACCCGAGCTTCCCCTACATCGTCGGCGCGTTGTGGAACAAAATCGACAAGCCACCCACCGGCACCGCTGAAATTCTGGCCAGTAACCACAAGGAAACTGACCAGCGCATCATCCGCTCGCGCAGTGGGCATTTGATCGTGCTCAATGACAAGCAAAATGAAGAAAGCATCATCATTCAGTCCAAAAGCGGCCACCAAATCACTTTCAACGATAAAGGCGGCAGCGAGCAGATCGAGCTGGTGGATAAAACCGGCAAGAACAAATTTACCCTGGATTCGGCCAAAAACACCCTGGCCGTCGAAATTGAAGGTGATGTAAATGTTACTGCAAAAGGCAAAACAACCTTCAACAGCACAGGCGACATCACGCTGGATACCAAAGGCAAACTGAACCTGAAAGCGGCCCAAGACGTGACCCTCCAGGGTCTGAACGTGAAAGTGACAGCCCAGGCCAACGCCGAAGTGAGTGGCAACGCACAAACATCGGTCAAATCGAGCGGCATCACTGAAGTCAAGGGATCGCTCGTCAAGATCAACTAAGGATAGTTCTGACCGCGCATCACGCGAATTCTCGCCAATTTTCGGGAAGAATTCGTGTAGATGCAAGACCAGCGGTTTTTTTGAAGGAGATACAATTATGGGACAACCCGCGGCACGGTTGGGTGATGCAACAGCTCACGGAGGTGCGATTGTAGTAGGTTGTCCGACGGTACTGATCGGCGGACAACCCGCGGCGCGCGTGGGGGATATGCACACGTGCCCGATGGTGACCGGCGTCGTGCCCCACGTGGGGGGGCCGATTTTACCGCCAGGCAGTGTTACCGTGTTGATCGGCGGAATGCCGGCGGCGCGTGTCGGCGACCAGGCGACGTGTAGCGGCCCCCCGGATGTCATCATTCCGCCCGGCTGTCCAACGGTTCTCATCGGATGAAACGAGAGGTAGGAAATGAGAGAGAAGAGGTATGGGGATGAGCCTTAGTCCCAAAAGTAAAGAGTTCTTGGGTCAAGGCCTGGCCTTTCCCTTGCAGGTGAACGCGCGCGGTGAGATCGCGCTTGTCAGCGGCGACCACGATGTCGAGCAATCCATCCGCATCATTCTGGGAACACGGCCCGGCGAACGGGTCATGCGACCCGAATTCGGCTGCCGCGCCAGCGAGCTGCTCTTCGAGCCACGCAATTCGGCCACCGAGACGTTGATGCAACAATACGTCGAAGAGGCACTGCATCGCTGGGAGCCCCGCATTGAGGTGCAATGGGTGCATGTTCTCGCCGATAACACTCAGGACGGCGCGGTAGTCGTCGAAGTGAACTATCTCGTCAAGGCCACCCACGACCAGCGCAGCATCGTCTATCCCTTCTTCCTCGTCGGCGAAGAAGCATGGTAGGAATGGATTTTGGGTTGTGGGGTGGGAATTTTGAGTGGGAAGGAACTTTTCGACTTTGAACCTACAACTGTCAACTTCAGACTGTGGACTTTCGACTGAAGTCTCTAGGTGGGATTCCACACCAACGAGGACCAAAATTTGGGACACGGCGAGCACAGAGCACTCAGCGTTTTTCTCTGTGATCTCTGTGGACTCGGTTGGTTATTTTAAGAGGAGATAAATATGGCGCTTCCATCACCGAACCTGGACGATCTACGTTTCCAGAGCGACCTTGTCGATGGCGCGCGACGGCGCATCATCCACTACTGCCCGGAATGGACAGAATACAACCTGAGTGATCCCGGCATCACACTGATCGAACTGTTCGCCTGGATGACGGAAATGATCGTCTACCGGTTGAACCAGGTGCCGGAAAAGAACTATATCGAATTCCTCAATTTGCTCGGGATGCAGCGCGAACCCGCCAGCAGCGCGCGTACCGATCTGACCTTCTGGCTTTCCGTCTCCCTGCCGATCACACCGGAGAACGAAGAACCGGTGATTGTGCCCCAGGGCATCGAAGTCATCTCTCGTCCCCTGGGCGAGGAAGCGCAAGTCACCTTCACCACCGATCGGGCACTGACCATTGTACCGCCCAAGCTGACGCAGTTGCGCCGGGAAGAGGACTTTCAGAAAAACTACCTGCCGCGCCTGGGCGTCGAAACCTTTTACGCCTTCGATCAGACAAAGCCGAAGGCCGGAGACACTTTCTACCTGGGCTTCGACGAGACGCAGAATATCAGCGGGCACATTCTACAACTAAACTTCGAGTGCGAGCGCACCCAGGCCGTCGGCGTGCGGCGCGAAGATCCACCCTGGGTGTGGGAATGCTCGCTGGGCAACGGGGTATGGCGCGAAGTTATGCCCAGTATGCGGCAGGGCGAGAAAGACACCACAGGCGGCCTCAACAACCCTCACGGCAGTCTGGTCTTGTACTTGCCGTTGGATATGCGCCCGGATCAAGTCTTCGGACGCAACGCTCTGTGGGTACGCTGCCGCATCGAACCCCGCCGACCGGAACAAGGGATGTATTCCGAATCGCCGCGCGTCACCGGCATCACCGCTTTCACGCTCGGCGCCAGTGTCCCGGCGACGCACGCCGTCATCGTCGAAAACGAGCTGCTGGGGCGCAGCACCGGCGAACCCAATCAACACTTCACTCTGGAACATGCCCCCATCCTGGCGCTGCAAGACGGCGAAACGATCGAAGTCGAAGAATGGCGCGAGGGAGAAATTGTTTTTGTACCGTGGCAGTGCGTCGATAATTTCGCCCACTCCGACCGCTACGATCGCCACTTCACCGTGGATGCCGCCGATGGCATCGTCACTTTTGGGCCGGCCATCCGCCAACCCGACGGCACAGTGCGTCAGTATGGGCGTGTGCCGGAAGCCGGCCGCCAGATCCGCTTCACCCGCTACCGCTACGGCGGTGGCGTCGCCGGCAACGTGCCGGTAGACACCCTGCAAGGATTGACAACATCCCTGGCCTACATCTCACGGGTGACCAATCTCCGGCGCGCCTCCGGCGGGCGCGACGCCGAGAGTCTGGAAGAGGTCAAGGTGCGCGCCCGGCGAGAACTGAAGGCTCAACTGCGGGCCGTCACGGCTGAAGATTACGGACATCTGGCCAAGGGGGCAAGCCGCAGCGTGGCGCGGGTCAAGTGCAACGTCCCACAAAGAGCAGATGCCGGGGCCAGAGACCATCGAGTTCCACCGGGGACCGTCGAAATTCTTATTGTGCCGGCGGCGTTCGACTCACTGCGGGCCAATGACCTCACACGCCTGCATATAGATGAGACCCTGGCGAAAACCGTCGAGACGCATCTGGATCAATACCGCCTGCTGACCACGACCCTGCGCATCCAAGAACCCAACTATCTCGGCGTCAAAGTCAATGCCCAGATCATCCCTTCCGAGTTCAGCCAGCCCGAAGTGGTGCGCGCGCGCGTCGCGGAAGCTCTGCGCACGTTCATCAGCCCACTCGACATCGCCGACGAGGCAGCAAAACAAGATGCACTGATGGACGCCACATGGGAAGGCTGGCCTTTTGGTCGGAATCTGTACGTCGCGGAGATTTTCTCGCTGATCCAGCGCGTCCCCGGCGTCAAACACGTCGTCGATGTGCAACTCAGCACGCGCCCGGTCATCCCAAAGGAAGAACTTCCCCCCGGTGAGGAGATGCGGCCCGACCAGGTCAACCGGCGTGAAGCCAAACTCACTCCGGTCCAACAGAAAGTCATCCACGTCCCGGCCGACACGCTCTTGTGCTCGCTCGACCACGATATCGGGCTGGCGACGCTGGAAGAGGAGCTGGAGTCATGACCGGTCGGGCTGAGAGTCGAGAAAGAGGAGGGCCGGCGACGGTGGCGCACGTGACGGATTTCTGCCATCGCTACCCGGGCGAGCTGGTCACCTTCTTCACCTGTGTCGAAGTGCGGGAAGCCACGTCGAATCTCACCCTCCGCATTACCCTGCCAAACGGACTGACACTGCACGATTACAGCGCGCCGCCCGCATTCAAGGGCGCCGCGCCCTACGTCGAAGTCGATGCCAACGCCCACTACCTCGTTTGGTCACTGCCAGGAAACCTGCCCGCCGGAGCGCGCTACGAATATCAGGCCCAAGCGCGCGTCGCGCCTACGGCACACGACAAGGAGATCACGAGCCGGGCCGTCGTCACCCAGGGGGACGATAGAGTGGGTGAAGAAAGCGTCACCTTGAATGTCCATGCTAAAGGCAGTTACCTGCGGTATCTGCCGGAAATTTACGCCGAAGACGAACTGATGGGGCGTTTCTTGATGCTGTTTGAAAGTTTCTGGGCGCCCATCGAGACGCAGATCGACAGCATCAGCTACTATTTCAACCCGGAGATGACGCCGCCCGACTTTCTGCGCTGGCTGGCCTCCTGGTTCGACCTGACGTTGAATGAACGTCTGCCGGAAGAGCGCCGGCGGCGCTTAGTGCAGGCAGCCGTGTCGCTCTATCGCCAGCGCGGCACCCCTCAAGGGCTGAAGCGTTACCTGGAAATCTACACCGGGGGGGACGCCCACATCGTCGAGCACCGGTCCGACAACTTCCGCCTGGGAGCCGACGCGACGCTTGGCCCCGCCATCGCACTTGGGCGGAACAATCGCCCGCACACCTTCACCGTGCTGCTGCGTTTACCGCCGACCGATGTCCATGAGGAGGCATGGATCAACAACATTCACGCGCTTATCGAGGCTGAAAAACCGGCGCACACGGCATACACGCTCCACGTCGAACCCTTAACCTAAAACTATCGAGAAAGGCAGGTCATTGTGGATAAAAACAATCTATTGCAGGCACTTCCAAGCAAGAAAATCAAGCCGGTGGACGGCATGGCCGTGACCGCCGATGTGTGGGAAGAAGCCCATGACTATCATCAACGCATGCAGCAGGCGCACGTCATGGCTTTTCACGGCGCGGGCATCGTCGCCGGGCTAGAAGTCATCGCCAGCGACCCGCCTGACACGGCGGTCTACATCCTGCCGGGCGTCGCCGTCGATCCACTCGGTCAGATGATTGTGCTTCCCCAGCCGGTTGCCTACGACATCGGCCACGAGATGGAAGGACTGCTCTACCTGCTGCTGAGTTATGGGGAGGGTCGCCCACGCGCTGACAAGGATGTAAAACAGTCTGATGGTCCGCTGTATGTGCACGCGGAATTCTCCGTCGCGGCACGGACGACGCTGCCCAACGCGCCCTACGTCGAACTGGCGCGTGTCCAGCGGCGTAAACGTGACGACAATTTCAGCGACGCGCCGAATCCGGCGCAGCCCGGTTTCAATGAGATCGATCTGCGTTTCCGCCGTGAAATCGGCGCGCCCCGCGAGATCAGGATTGCCGTCTGCTACCTGGGTGAGGTCAAGGAGAAAAAACAAGGGCGCGGGGCAGCCTCTCTGGCGCACGCGCTCAACCAGAGGGGGCGTTATTTCGTCACCGTGGAAGATGACGCGCGTCTCGCTCCTGGCGTCGAGGCCAACACCCTCATCTACCTGGTCGGACAAGGAAAATTCGAGTTGGGCACCGGTCAAATCAACGGCCTCACCAACTATGTCAACAAAGGGAAAGGCACGCTCTTCATCGAAAGTACCGATGCCGCTTCCCACGCCGCTTTCCAGAGTCTATTCGCAACGATGAATCTAAAACCCGATGCACTAGAGGCTGGATACTGGTTGTTGACGGAGCCAAACCTCTTCGCCGCGCCGCCGCCTGGATTCGAGCCGGAGAGCACACCCGAAATTCTGTTCACCGATGGCGTGATTTTCAGCGCAGGTAACTACGGACTGGCCTGGCAAGGGGAAATCAAAAGCGGCGTCCCCTCGCGGGAGTACCTGCGTTCCGTCGCCGAGTGGGGTGAAAATATCATCACCTACGCCTGGGAGCGGCACCGGCGTCGATAAAACTATGGATCGACTATGAATTCGCAGATAAGAATTGAAGTCATCGACAAAGAGGGCTGGCGGAAAGAGTTTGCGTTCCAGAAAAGCCTCTTTCACATCGGCAGTGCCGCTGTGAACGATCTTGTTTTGGAGAGCATGCGCGGCGGGGGGGTCGCTGCGCGTCACGCACAATTGATCGCCGCTCCAGATGGCAGTGGGTATCGTCTGGTGAATTTAGGCGATACGGATATCCTGTTGAACGAGGCCGGCGATAAACCCGTGCCGCCTCATTCCGTAGCCTCCGTAAGGGATGGCTCCATGGTGAAAATAGGTGATTTTACGCTCATCTTCCACGGCGAGGCCATGATGCTCACGGCTGTACCTACCGACGGGCGCAGTTCCCACATCGGGCTGCGTTTATCGATGCCCCGAACGCAGTTAGCGCCACACCAAAGCCTTACCGGGATGCTGACCGTCGGCAACCACGGGGATCAGGCCGGCGTGCAATTTACGCTCGAACTGGAGGGGCTGGATCCAGACTGTTACACCATCGAACCGGCCCCCTTATTGTCCTCAGGCTCAGAGAGAGAAGTCGCTCTCCGCCTTTTCCACCGGGGGAACAAACCCCTGGCCGGCGAACATACACTCACCATTCGTGCCACCGCTCCGCAGGCCTATCCGACCGAGGAAGCGACCGTCCGGTGGACGATACAAGTTCAGCCGTTCTACCAGCATACACTGCGCCCCGTGTCCACGGTCAATGTTCCAGCCTCGCCCCTTGAGGACCTGCTCCCACCGACCAGCGCAACTCGACCCGCCGCACGATCGACAACGCCACGCCCGGTGACGCCGCCTCCGGTTGTCACGGCTCAAAAGCCACCCGCTCCCTGGGAGGAAGTGCCCCCAGCGCCGGGCACCCCGGCAGAGGCAGCGCCGGCGATGCCGGAGAAACAGCAGGTACGCCTCCTGAAAGCCGTTTCGCCGTCCAACGTTGAAGCAGAGCCGCCAAAAGCGGCTCCTGCCCCATCTGCGGCAGAGGATTGGTGGGCAGGAACCGAGGTCCCTGCCGTTCCCGCAGCGGTCGTCGAAGTGGAACCTGCCGCCATGCCGGCAACCGTCGCTCCCGAACCCGACGTGGTTGAAACATTGCCGCCTGCTCCGGTGGAGGTGGCGACCACGCCGGAAGTCACAACGCCAGACACAGCAGCCGTTGTGGCGGAAACTGCTCCAACGCCTGCCGGCGACGATGGGTGGGGTGCGCCGGAGAAAGAGACACCTCAGCCTGTCGTGAAAATCACAGCGCCCCCGCAGGCCGAACCGGTGCGCTCCGGCGAAGCTGAAGTCAAACCGTCATCCCAAGAGGAGAACTGGTGGTCTGAACCGGAAAAGACAGCGACTCCTCCCACCACTAACGAGGATTGGTGGTCAGCGTAAACGCAAACAACATACGGGGTAAATCTTGAAATCACTCCACACGTTGGCTCTTATTTTCATATCGAGATCGAGTCACGCCAGCGCCGGCCCCCAGGCATGGCATTGGTTCCTCCTTATCATTGTGGTGGGGGCACTGACGGCATGGATTCTACCGGCGATCTTCAAGTGGCAGCGTCAACGCGCCCGTAAAACGATCCCCCTGGAGCTTATCAACGAGGGCAATGTGCGCAGTCGCTATGCTCTGCACGCTGCCGAGCCTACAGGCAAGCTCGAGTTTCACTTCCGCCTCAATGGTCAGCCGTTGCCCGAACAGGTGATGACGGTTGTCGTAGCCGGCGGTCAG
Organism: Anaerolineae bacterium; assembly: GCA_035415725.1. Taxonomy (GTDB): domain Bacteria; phylum Chloroflexota; class Anaerolineae; order B4-G1; family SLSP01; genus DSWT01. Next base: position 56,680 of record DAOOGN010000008.1, read on the forward strand.
CGCTCAGCCATCAGCCGTCAGCCATCAGCGGTCAGCCCGAAAGCCGTGGCCACAGGCGCTGCTCCTGTAAAGGCGGGGGCAAACGTGCAGAAAACGCTATCCGGCGCGTCGCAAAAGGGAGGAGTCGTCGCCGGGCTACTCTCCACGTTAGGGAGGCTCCTGCCCGGAACGGCAGGACAATCGCTCAGCGGGGTTGGACGTGAAGTGCGACAGGGGCAGCAGACGATGATACAGGCGCAGCAAGCTGCACACTACGCCGGAAAGTTGCAACCTAAACCGGGGGCAAGTTCTCAGCCGTCAACGGTCAGCCGTCAGCCGTCAACGGTCAGCCGTCAGCCGTCAGCGGCTAGCCGTCAGCCAGAAGGAGAGGGACGCGGTGTAGAACGTACCGCCGTCGAGATTTGGGTACAGACGCCCTTCGTCGAACCGGGGGGAAAAATGCGCCTCGATCTGCAAGTCCAACCGGCCCGTCCTTATCAGACCAGGCATTATCCCTATGTCTTGAAATCACGCTCTCTTGAATACAAAGAGGCGCCTGTGATGACTGCGGAAGAGACGGTTTTATGCAAGGGGCTCAGCCCCTTTGAGCGTTTCGCACCTTTTCTACTCTGGATAGCCTGTATTACAGTTTTATTGAATGTGTTTCTTTCCTTGTGGTAACTCTGTTATTACAGGACTTACGCAAGCCTGGTTCGAATCAAGCGGTGGAGGATTTGTAGAGACGCCTTCAGGCGTCTCTTAGGAGCTAAAAACGGCTAAAGCCGTCACTACAAACGGAAATTTGCGTAAGTCCTAAATTATTGGTTATGATTGGAAGGGAGTAGAGGTCCGATGCCTAAAACGGATCAAATAGAAGTTATCAGTCCCGACGGCGCGATCACGTTCTACGATCTGGATGCAAGCAAAGGCATTACCAATATCGGGCGGCATCCTGACAACGACATCGTCCTGGACGCGCCCAACGTGGCACCTTTTCACGCGATTCTGGATCATCGCCACAAACCTTATGAGATCGTTATCCTGAGCGAACAGGGTGAAACGCGGTTAGCAGGCCAGGCGCTGGCGGCCAATATCTCCACGGCGCTACAGAATTGGGATACGGTGGAGATCGATAGCCATCTCATTATCCTGCTCGAAGAGGCGGGAACCCAGGTGGTTCCCCGTACACCGTCCAAACCGACTCCTGCCACAACGGGCACACGTGTTGTGCCGACGCCGACGCCGCAGTCGGGAGCTATTGTGCCGACCTCACCGGCGTCGGCAGCGACAGCCGCTCACCAGCCCTGGCGGTTGAACGCGCCTCAGCCGGATCACAGCGATGAATTTATTGTGGCGCAGATCGCACAGCGCGAAGTAACGCTCAACGTCGATCAACCGACGTTGTTTGAAGTCACCCTGATCAACGGCGGCCCCATTGTGGCAACGTTCGGGGTCGATGTCGAAGGATTGGACCCCCAATGGGTCACCCTCTCGCCGCCGCAGATCAACTTGAATGAGGGTGAGCGCGGCGTTGTTTTTGTCCAGATCACGGTTCCGCGCCATCCCTCGAGCCTGGCGGGCCTCTACAACGTAGCCATTGTGGTCACCTCGCCCAATCACGCCGGGCGCAGCAGTCGCCTGGGCATGATGGCAACGGTGACTCCCTATTACGCCTTCAAAGTAGGAGAACTCTCGCCCAGGCAACAGAACGTCTCGTGGCGCAGGCAAACAGCCCGAACCACGATTCCCCTCACCAACCAGAGCAACACCGCGACGGTTTTCCGGCTGACTGCCGAAGATGACGAGAAAGCCTGCCATTTCGAGTTTGAAATCCCCGCCGAAAGAACCCGCCTGGCCGTTCAAGCGCAAATTCCGCTCCAGCCCGACGAAGCGGTCGCCGTCCCTCTTTACGTGACGCCGACCAAACGGCCTGTGTTCGGGATGCGCCGCCGTCTTCACTCCTATACGGCCACTGTCACCATGCAAGAAGCCGAGCCAACGCCACGTTCGTTGTTGGGACAACTCAGGAGCAGGCCGCTCCTGGGGCCTTTATCACTCTTCCTCATCTTGCTGTGTCTGGCGATATTGGCCGTGTTGATCTTCAGGCCCAACGCGCAATGGCTGCTGGCGAACGGCGCCCCTGAAATGACGATCACATCCGGCGACGAAGTGCTCATCTCGTGGAAAGCCTCAGCGTTGTCCCATAACGTCACCGTCGACACGGTGGACACGCGCAATCCACCCATCGATACCAACCAGGAGCGACGCGGCCAGACACGGCTTAGTCCGCTCTACTCCGGCGTCTATACGCTGCGGGCCGAGAGTTTTCTCTTCCCTCTCCTTGACCCTCTCTTTCCCCAGACGTTCGACCCGCTTATCGTGTCCACCAAAGATGTCAGAATCAATGTCAAACCGATTTATCCTCTCATCCAATCTTTCAGCCTCGAAGGTTACCGGGAGCAACTGGACACGACGTCTTACCGCATCTTCCAGGGGGATGCCGTTAATCTGCGGTGGACCGTACTCAACGCTAACGAAGTCGAACTGGCAACCAACGGCGAGCCCCAACTGCTGCCGACGACAGAGCATATCGCCCAACGCGACATTTCACCGCAGATCAATACCGCCTACAAACTCGTCGCCAGGAATCTCTACACCGGCGAGGGCGCTCCGGCTGCCGAAGCGGGTCTGTCAATCTTCGTCATTACCCCTTCACCGACGCCGGTGCCCGTGCCCGTGCCACAACGTTTCACGGCACGGCCGCTGGAGATCACCGCCGGGGAAACCGTCACCGTCGAGTGGGAAGTGCCCAACGCGACGAAGGTGAATATCACCAACTTGCCGGGGGATTTTCCGCCGTTGGGCAGCACCACCCACAAACCTCTGGAGACTACCGACTATCGTCTGACGGCCTTCTACAAAGAGGGCGACATCGAAAAGAGCATGGTCAGCAGCATCGTCGTGCGCGTCATCGTCAAACCGGCACCCACGCCCACACCGCAGCCGCAACCGGCGGTCATTAATCTGTTCGAGGGTACCTATTCCGGCAACTTTTATCATGGTCTATCCAAACAGGTAACGCTGGTCTGGTCCGTCACCGGCGATACCACCAACATTGAGATCGAAGGCGCAACGATGGGCATAGTGAGCAACCTCAGCCCCAGCGGACAGATGCAGATCATTATCTCTGACGACACTTTCTTCATTCTTAAAGCCTATTATAAAGACGAGGTCAAAGCGTCCAAGATGATCCAACTCACGGCTAAGGATCCACCGCCGACGCCGACACCCATACCGCCGGCCCCCGTGATCACCAAATTCGAGGCTTCTGCCGCCGACTTGGCTGCCGTCATCGTCGGCATTCCGGTCGCCAGTGGAACCACGAATACGCGCGCCTATGAGGTCAAGTACGGCTCGAACATTCTGCTTTCCTGGAGCGTGGAAAATGCCAAAAAAGTCACCTTAGACTTTACCGACAAAGGGGGCGCCAAGACCAGCTATGGCGATCAAAGTCTTGCGGGGCAACTCCCCGTCAACGTGACGGCCTCCGGTCAGTATCAACTCAAGGCAGAGCATCAGGATCCGTCGCAAAGTCCGGTATATGCGTACATCCAGATCAACCTGATGGCAATGACGAAGCCGCCAGCTCCCACCAACGTCCGCGGGCCGGTAGCCACCAGTCAGACCCCCCCTATCGAGATTACCTGGGAATACGTGGCCGCCAGCCAGGATGACATCATTGGCTTCATCGTCTATCGTGGCAATTCTGGAGATTCACCGGATGCCTTCATCCAGCAATCCGGGCTTATCTCGCAAACGACGCCGCCGTATGCGTGGACCGACAGCGCGACGTCGGTTTGCGGGAAAGGATATTACGTGGTTGCCCTCTACGTCGACATCGCCGACAATCAGACGAAGGAAAGCGATAAAAGCAATATCTGGTATTCAGAACCTTGCCCAACGCCGGCACCTTAGGATACGACCGCCTTATGGTCCCCAAGGCAATCCCTTGAAAAGAGTCCGGGAGTCGGTTCGAGACCTGACAGGTCTACCCGTAGGACTTACGCAAATTTCCGTCGCCCGACAATATTGATGGCTTTGAGGGAAGACAAAGATGATGAAACGCACCTATAAGATATTTCAACGCCTGGTGTGGAGATTGACGGCGCTCAGCACGCTGGTTTTAATGATGTTAACGCCGGCGCTGGGGCCGGTGAGTGCGGCGCATAGCTATCAGCCACCAGCGGTCGGCGCTCAGCAGGCGGTCGGCGGTCCAACACAGCCACAGATGTATCCTACGGTGGAGCCGCCGCCAGTCGTTGACATCATCGGGCCGCAGCCTTTATATCCGCAGTGGCTTATGGAACTCATGCGCCGCCCGGCGCCCTATTCCACGACGGCAGGGTTTGTCATCCTGCAATCCGCCGCTACCGGGGACGCCGATCTGGACACAAATCATATCTACAACGGCGACCGTATCACCTACACCATCGAACTTTCCAACACCAGCGGCGTTGACCTGAACCATATCACCGTCGTGGATATTCTCCCCCTTAACGCCCTAACTGCCATAACCGTCACCGGGGCGGCTACCTGGCGGTTCAACTATGAGACGACCACTTACCTTGACCAAATCGGCGTCGAGGAAGTGGTCACCGCCACACGGGAAATCAGTTGGTCCATTCCAACATTGACAAACAACAACTGTATCACCCTGACGTTTTCCGGCAACGTCGTAGGACAGTCGGACAACACCACATTTACCAATCGCATCTTCGCGCTCTACTATGAAGCGGGAGCTTCCGATCCGGGATCGGCCAGCGCCGGGGAATTGGCCGTCACCGCGCACATGCGCATTCCTACCGCCAACCTTGGGGGTATGACCATTTCCCCGGTACCCACCTGGCTCTCCAGGGACATGGGGGGAACCCTGAGCCAGGATTGGGGCGACTTTGACCGCGACGGCGACCTGGACCTCGCGTTGGGATCGGCCCTGGGCACCACGGTCTACCGCAACGACGATGGGCGCTTGAACCTCTATTGGGTTTCGCCACTCAATGCTCAAGGGAACAGACGGCTCTCCTACGGTGTGCGATGGGCCGACGTCAATCCCAACAATCGACAACTGGAACTCGTCGTTGTGGGCGATGTTGTGGAAGGCAGCGCCACTTTCATGGCTGAACTACCGGGCATCAACTATGTCTATATAGTCACCGACACCGTCAAAAAATTCATTGAGACGGATTCCTTTACCTCAACCTACCAGCTCATGCGCGTCGTGCCGGGCGACTTCGATGGTGATGGTGCTGTCGATCTGGTCGCCAGCACCAACGCGATCAACGCCGACTGTCCCGTGATCCTTTATCGCAACCTCGGCAAAGGTAATTTCACCAACGCGCCCAACACCGAAACATTCCACAACACCGAGTGCTTGAGCGGCAGCAACAACGAAGGGGGTGGCGCGACAGCCGCACTCAGCGCCGCCGATTTCGACAACGATGGCGACCTCGATTTAGCCACAGGCGTCTTTCCCACCACCTTACGACTGCTGGTCAATAACGTCGCCAACAGTGGTCCCCTCACGCTGACCAATCCCTTCACGGCCACACCCGCCATCGATATCGAAACCACGCTGCAATACATCCCCTACGATCTGGCCTGGGGCGACTACAACGCCGATGGCTATCTGGACCTGGCGGCGGCCTATCCGCTACAGCGCTCCGCACGGGTTTACAGAAACCAGAGCGGCGTCACCTTGCAAGCGTTGACCAGCACTATCCGCACGGATGCCTTCTTTACCCCGCGTGCCCTTGACTGGGGCGACGTGAACGCCGACGGCCAACTGGACCTCATCGTCGCTAACGATCCGCCCGGCATCTATCAATTCAACAAACAAACGGCCAAATTTGAAAAGATCACGACGCTCGACCTGCCCACTATCGGCGGGCAAGTCTGGAGCCTGCGCAGCCTCAGTCTCCTCGATGCGGATAACCTCAACCTTCTTATCAGCAACCGGGATGGGTCAAGCCAGCTCTACAATACATTTGGGCCGCGGCTGAACCGGACACTCACCCCTATCACCGCCAAAAATATGGCCAGCGTGGCCTGGGGCGACATCGACGGCGACGGCGACCTCGACCTGCTCTACGGCGCCGGCCCGACGCAATTGAGCAGCCAACTGCAAATGAACAAAGAGGGAGATTTTGCAACCGACCGGCAATTCCTCTCCAGTGGCTTTGGCCCACACCATGTCGCTTTTGGGAGCATGATAACCGGCACTCTGGACATCGCCATCGGCACATTGGAAAAACTCCAAATCTACACCAACGCTCAGATCGACGACAGCGACAACGACATCGACCAATCCCCAACGCTCACCCTCATCAACGGGCGCAAGGTGCATAGTCTGGCCTGGGGTGATCCCAACGATGATAGTCAACTCGACCTGCTTGTGGGAACTGAAACAACGGACGGAACGCCAATCCTCCAGCTTTTTCTGAATAAGAATGGCCTTCTGCAGACGACACCCGTCCTTACTTTATCTGTAGAGAGTCGGGTACAAAGCCTGATATGGAAAGATTTCAATAATGACTACTACCTCGACTTTGCGGTAGGACAGAAAGCCGGCCCCACCAAAATCTTCACCCATAACGGTGATATGACTTTCTCGCTGTACTGGGAATCCAACGCCGCTCCGGACACGCGCAGCATCGATGCCGCCGACTACGACCACGATGGCGATTTTGATCTGGCGGAAGGCAACTACGGCACTTACGATGTCCTCTGGGAAAACCACATCACGGGTCAAGTCCCGGTAACCGCCCCGCAAAACCGGTTCACCCAGGCCTTCACCTTCACCACCCCCTACAGTCAAACAACCAGCGTCGCCTGGGGTGATTGGGATAACAACGGTTATCCTGAACTGGCAGTCGGGAAATATAATGCTTATGATATGGTCTATGCCAATCAAGAAAGTGCGCCAGGAGCGCCGGCGTTCACCGAAGCCTGGCATTCTCAAGATCAGGCCAACACCACCGGCGTTGCCTGGGGCGACCGTGACAACGACGGTGACCTTGATCTCGCCGTCAGCCGCTCTGGCGGTGGATGGAGTGGTTTTTACGAAAATGTCATTTCCCATCCCGCGCATCTCCTCACCACCGACACCCACAGAAACTATCAGTTGCCGAACGAGGCTCCTTACGTCTATATCGAACGCCCCGGCCACACCGACGACGCTTACCAATTCTCATCAGCTAATGTGTTGGCCGGGCCTACAAAACCCACAATGGAGATCCACTATCGCCTTTTCGACCCCGAAGAGACGCCCCTGGCACAAACGATTTTCGAGTACTCGCTCGATGGCGGCGTCGTCTGGAAACCGGCCACTTCCGCCATCCAGCCCTACACCCCTACGACGCAAACCAGTATTAACGGTTATCCTGCCGTCTTTACATGGAATGCCGCTGCCGACAAAGCCATCAGTGATGAGGCGCGCTTCCGCATCCGCGTGATTCCCCTGGATCGCTACGGGCCGGTCCAGCGTGGGGCGAACCAAAGCATCAGCCCCCCGTTCCGCGTGCGCGCGACGACATGTACCTGGCCCGCCGATATGACCATCCAGGCTTACCTGCAACCGACCGGCACACTGCTTGCCCCCACACAGGTTATCCAGCCCAAACAAAGGATACGCTTCGAAACCCATGTCAACATTGTCAGCGGTGAGATTTTGACGCAGACCTGGGATTTCGGCGATGGTTCCAGGCCGCTTTCTCTGGCCTGGCCGGCCAGCAGGCCGATCACCCATGTCTATAACTCCATGAATGTCTACACCGTGACCGTGCGCATCGATGGGGAGGTCTGTCCGATAGCACGACCGGGATTCGTCAGTCGGCCCATGTACGTCGGTATGACCCACCCATTCAGCAAATTCATCTATCTGCCCCTGGTCCTCAAGGGTCTCAAAACCAGCCTCACGCTGTCCAACAACGACACGCCGGCATGGACGTCCGCAGCAAACGACACTGTCGCTCCCCAGCACTTCAGTGAAGCAGAACCCTTACAGCCATCCCCAGCGAACGTCAATCTCGCTCCCCAGGCGACGAGTGCCGTGGCTATGCCTGACAACGCCGTGCAGATCACCGATTCGCCGTTGGGGGTGGACAGCCAACCCGTCATCAACGGTGACGGCACGCGCATCGCCTTCTGGTCTACCGGGCGGCACGGCGCCAGCAACGCCGACGGCAATATCGAAGTTTTCCTGTCGAAAGTCACGCCTAGCGGTCAAGTCGATCCCTATCCGTTGCAGCTCACCAACTCAAAGGGCACGATCTTAGGCGGATTCAACCTCGGTCCCTCGATTAACGGCGATGGTAATCGCGTCGTCTTCTTCTCCGACCAGGATTTGCTGGGCGAAAACAATACGGGGGCTACTGTCATACTGACGAACACCGGCCAGGCTCTCCGCCAAGATAATGGTGACCGCAACTTCGAAATCTTCTTGGCCGATATCGAAAACAGCCAGGTGTCGCTCATTCAATTGACCGACACAGCGGATGGGGAAAATATCTTGCCATCGATCAGCCACAGCGGCCAATACATCGCCTTTGCGTCCAACGTAAACCTGACCGGCGACCTCAAACGGCAAACAGGCACTGGCATTTTCGTCGCCGAAATCACCCACACCCAAAATATCACCTGGAATGTGCGCTACACCCAGGTGGTGACCCCGCTAGGGGCCAACGACCAGCCCTCGATCAGCAAAGAGGGGCAGTTCGTCGCTTTCGTCTCGGATCAAGACCTCGTCCCAGGAAGCGAAGCTAAACCCAACAACAACCGCGAAATCTTCCTCGCGGAACTGGCAAACGGCCAGGTCAAGCGCTACATCCAGGTAACGGCGACCCCTGACGGGATAACGAATGAGCAGCCTTCCATCATATCAGGGACGGCTTCTTCTGCCGGCACAGTGGTTTATCACGTGGCTTTCCTCTCTGATGAGGACTGGAACGACAATGTGGATAACGCCAATCACGACCGCCAGGTGACCCTGGCCGTCATCACGACCACGGCCACGTCGTCCGTGGTGGACGTCCGTGCCATTCCTCAAGATCCCGGCGAGAAAGACTATCCCACCATCAGCGCCGACGGCGGGCGGATCGCTTACATCTCCACCGCCGATCAAAAGCTCCACCTCTATGACACCTTTGAGCAACGGGATATTGCCCAAAATGCCGTTATCCCCTATGCCTTCCCCGCCCTCAGCGCCGATGGCACGCAGATGGCCTTCGTCGCTAACTGGGACATCTACCGCGCCGAATACCCTCTGGTCGATCTCTACCTCTTCAAATACGCCAACACCGACCAGGCCACCGCCGGCGATACTGTAACCTACACCTTCTTGACCATCAACGCCGGACCATCGCCGGCCAATGACGCCAAGATCATTGACACCCTCCCCCCCGGAATGCAGGCTCAGGTCATCACCTGGAATCCCGACACTTACCGCGACGCGGGGGCGTCAGGGTTCAGTACATGTACCGGCGACAGGTGTGAACATCACGGCACAGGATGGAACGCCACGGCACAGGCGCTCACCATCGCCGATTTCACCGGGCGAGTCTTCGATCTGCCGGACAGAAACGATACCACGCTCGCCGCGCAATGGACCGATATGCGGGACAATGAGCTGCTGCTGCACATGGAGACCGTTCCGCCGGCCGACGTCAACACGGAAAACATCAGCCGCACGCCTGGCATCCTCAGCGGTTCGCCGACGGTTGCCGCCGGGCAAATCAACAACGCCCTGGTGTTCAACGGTGACGATGCGCTCTATGCCGGCGATGTCCTGAACACGTATGACACCGGCGCTACAGCTACCTGGATGACGTGGGTGCGGCTGGATTCGACCAGTCCAGGCGCCATGATGGCAGAAATAGACCCATCCTACGATGGCTGGGCCATCGACTTCCCCTCAAGCTCGCAAGTGCGCTTCAGAGGAGCGAACTATTGGGATAATTACGATCGGAGTTTCGTTGCAGAAAGGGAAGTTAGCATCGCGCCACAAGTCGGAGAGTGGTTCCACCTGGCCGTCACCTGGCGCGATTCTTATTGGCCCCATAACATCCACATCTACATCAACGGGCGCGAAATTGACGGGCCTACGAATCTCTTCCTACAAACTGGCAGTCTCGGCCCTCCAAATAACTTCATGACCATCGGACAAGATTATGCAGGTAATTTCTTCCGTGGCGCCCTGGATGAAGTCGCCGTATTCAGCCGTGTGCTCACAACCGATGAAATCCTGGCGATCTACGAACGACAGTCACCGGCCTACACGGCCTACTTCGATTCCGCGCTGATGCACGAGACGACCGGCAGCAACGCCTGGAGTACGCTGGCCTGGTGGCCCAGTATGCCGGTGGGCGTGGAGCTGCCGGACAACGGGGCTAATTGGAGCGTCACCGACACACAAAACCTTGCCGACAGCGGATATCGCTCCCTCACCAGCACATTAGCGATGAGCGGCACCGTCCTGCTGGCCCACATGAACGAATCCAGCGGCGCGACATCCTTCTTCGACACGTCGGGCGCGCGCGATTCCCAGGGATACCGCAATGAGGGCTATTGCGATAGTGGGCGCTGCCCGCAAACAGCCGCCGGCAGGTTCAACGGCGCACTCCAGTTTGACGGCCTTGATGATGCCATCTACTTCCACGAACCCAAAGACTTCCCCAAGACCCAGATGACCGTGATGTTCTGGATGCGTACACAACAGAACTACGGCGGGCTGTTCCAGTACAGCGTCACCGACAGCCCCAGTGCCGACGATGGGCTATGGCGTTTTCAAGCGGACGAATTCACCATTAGTGAACCGGGCAGCCTGCAGATGCATATCGGCGGGCAATTATACAGCTCCTCGGTTGTAGCCAACGATGGACAATGGCACCACATCGCCGTCACGTGGGACGATGCCATCCGCACGATTGTCATCTACAAGGACGGTGTCGTGGCACAGACGATCCCTTCCGTCATCACGTACACGCTCACACAGCCCCACAACAATCCGCGCTTCCCGGCCCGCGTCGTGTTGGGTAATCGCCTTGGCTACACGTATGATTACGCGCAAGAGTGTTCCTGGACTTATCACTACGGCTGCCTCCCATTCTATCTCTATGGTCTCTCGGAATCAACCCAGTCCCCTTACAGCGGCAAGCTGGACGAACTGGCCGTGTTCAAACGGGTGCTCGACGCTGACGAGGTCCGCGCCGCTTACCTGCGCGGCGTCGCGCGGATGAGCTTCCAGGTGCGCACCTGCGCGACGTCCGACTGCAACGGCACGGATGAGTATTTCGTCGGGCCAGGGGGGCTGCGCTCCACGTACTACACGGATGAACCGGACTCCAGCACGCCGTTATGGTCACTCGCCGGCCTGAAACCCAATCCCTACCTCCAATACCGCACCTACATGGACGGCTTGGTGCCCAACTCCACGCCCGAACTCATCACCGTCACCGTCAGACCGCGCGCCGAATGTGGCACCAATGCGGCGAAGTCCGTCATCACCTGCACGTTGAGCAGCCGCGAATCGCCTCTGCCGGTTGGAGACTGGGTCGTGGTCAACGTGCCGGTGGCCATCACCAGCAACGCCTTCGTGTCTGCCGCCATCCTCAACGGCCAGTTTGTCATTCAAAACCAGGCGCGCATCCTCGCCGCAGAAGCGGATCACAACCAGACATACAACACAGCGGCCGTACCGTTGACGTTGAAGCCGATCAGCATCACCTCCGTCAGCATCAGCTCCGCTGCTCCCGCCTGGGAACTGAATCAAGATTATAATCTGACTGCCGCCGTCGAACCGAACGGTTCACCGTCTTCAGAAGCAGCGGCAACGCCACCTATCTGGTACGAGTGGACGGCGCCGCTCTACGGCACACAGCTCTACACAGTCACGTCGAACTGGCTCAACCATACTATACCCTTCAGTTACTCCGTCGCCGGTGTCAGAACCATCTCCGTCCGCGCCCGCAACACCACAGCCGACGTGTGGCAGACGGCATCCGTCAACGTCAAGGTCAACCATCCCTGGCCGCACATCGACACCCTCACGCCGGACAACACGGATGCCTACAGTCCTACTTTGACCCTCACCATCCATGGAACCGGCTTTGTGGACGACACCGTTACCAGGGCGTTGTGGGATGGCGCGGTCCTGGCGACCAGCAACGTGGTGAGCAGCACCCAAATGACCGCCGAGATTCCAGCAACCGATTTCCTGCTCGGCGGAACTCACCTTATCACCGTCCGCAACGCGGAAACTGGACTGGATACGCGCATGTCGAACGCCGCCACTTTCACCGTCTATAACCGCGTGCCGACGGTAAGCAACGTCGCGCCGGTCTCGCCCACCATCAACATCACCACACCGATCGTCATCAGCGGCGACTACTTCGCCACGAGTGAAGCTATCGTGCGGCTCTACAGACCCGGCACGACTTTGGTGAACCTGACGCCCGGCGCCGCCACACAGACACAAATCAGTGCGACCATTCCAGGTGACAATATCCAAACGGCGGGTTACTACTCCCTGACGGTGCAAAACCCAACACCTTACCGCTCCACTGGGGAGTCCAGTCAACTGTTGTTCACTGTCTACAATCCACAACCCACTATTACTTCCTTCAGTCCACCCACGACCACGGTGAGCACCGGTTTCACACTCACCCTCACCGGCACAAACTTCATCGACGGCGCACAGATTTACTGGAACGAGACCGCACTCGTCACGACATTCGTTTCTGCCACGCAGCTACGGACTACTGTTCTCGACACGCAGGTTTACAGCACGTCGGGCAATGTGCTAGTCTTCGTCAGGAACCCGGCACCAAGCGTCGCCGACTCGAACACCATTCAGTTCCCTGTGCAATGACAGTATAGGACTTACGCAAGCCCGGCTCGAATCAAACGGCGGAGGGTTGGTAGGGACGCCTTTCGGCGTCTCGCTGTGGCCGTCTCCGACCGAGCCACCGCCGGGCCCAGGTGGGCACGGTCAGAGACCAGCCCAAGCATCTCTCAATCATTGGCGCTATACCCCCAGCGGGGTTCTGCGTTGCAGCATACAAGATGTGTGATATAATCCCGTCTGAAAAGGCAGGAAAGCACGATGGTTCAGTTATCTGTTGGACACTCCGTTCTGATGCTACGAGGCGTCGTCTGTTTTAGCGCAGCGCACCGGCTTTAGGTGCGCCTGCGAACAACACTTGCATTTCATTTTATCAGTTCAGAGCCGTGGGCGCGCTCGCGTCTGCGGCTTTTTGTTTTCTCCTGACCACCTTCCTGCACCGCGCACGCGAGGCCCCCGCCGCGGAGAGCGTTTTACCACGAATCTTCACAAACCGTATCTATTCAGGCTCGTAAACCTGACGAAGCCACTTATTCCCTATGCCAGGT
>DAOOGN010000009.1:0-60604 GCA_035415725.1 Anaerolineae bacterium
AACCTGGCATAGGGAATAAGTGGCTTCGTCAGGTTTACTAACCTGAATAGATACGTACGGGCAACGTTGGAGCTATGCGGAACATCAGGTTATGATTTGGTCTAATTTGGGTATTGACATATTGCGTACTTTATGATATGATTTTGAGTGTAAGCAAATATACCCTATACGCCTAATGCCTTCGTCTCTTGGGGGAAGATTCCCTTATAGGAGCAGGAGGCAGCGGGGGAACCAAACGGGGGGCGAGTCGGTCGGTAGACCGTAGGGCGAGCTTCTTCTGCCCGAGTCCGTCAGCTAACCTCGTAGGCGTGGAAGAAGGCACCTGGTGTTTAAGGTGCCCTTTTTCTTTTTAGGGCGCCTTATTGGTGAAGTTTCGCTGCTAACCAATAAGGAGGAGCGGATGCGTGATATGAATCGGCCGGTAGCCATACCGGCGGTTGTCAAACCGGCTATCGCGGCGCAACTGCCGCCCGCGGTGACAACCACGTTGCAAGCCGAAGGCGCCCGGCCTGAAGCTCTCACGCTGGCGGTGCAATCGGATCTGGCCCCCGATGGGCAATTCGGCGAACAATGGCTATTGATGGATCCCCAGGACCTGTGGGTGATTGAGCGTCATAATGGGACCGCGAATCTGCGACATAAGTTCCCCCTGGATAAAATTGAAGATGCCAAGGTCGAACGCTGCGTCGGCAACGGGCTGATGCAGGTGACGGTCGACCGGCAACCGCACGTTTTGCTTCACTATTCCAACGAACTGACCGATCGTTTTGGGCGGGTGGCGCATTACTTGCATACCCGCGCGGAGTACGGCGCGGACGTCCCTATCCCCGACCCGACGGCGGACAGTCATACCTGCTTAGTGTGTGGACGCGCCCTCGTCGATACCTCGTCCAAAGTCTGCCCCAACTGCATCCAACGCGGCAAACTGTTCCGCCGCTTGATGGAATTGGCCCGCCCCTACTGGGGCAAGATGGGTGTGATCGTGATCTTGTTGGTAGTGGGGGTCCTGCTGGACTTGTTACCTCCCTACCTGACCCGAATTCTCATCGATGACGTATTGAGGATTGATGGGAACACGGGAAGCGACCCAACGCTGCTGCCCTGGTTGGTCGGCGGTTTGTTGGGTATCCAGGTTATTCGAGTGTTCCTCACGATTGCCACCAACTGGTTGACAATTAACGTCAGCACTCGTTTCACATCCAGCGTCCGCGATCAACTGTTCGCGCACTTGAAAAAGCTCTCCGTGGACTACTTCGACAAGAACCAGACCGGACGTTTGATGACGCGCATCAACCAGGACACCGAGGAGCTGCAAGGCATCGTCTCGCAGATGACGACATTCATCCTGAATATCCTGTTAGTGATAGGGATTGGCGTGGTGCTGTTCTCGATGGCGCCATCGTTGGGGCTATACGTTCTCATCCCGACGCCTTTCGTGGTGTTGGCGGCGTATTTCTACTATCGCTACATGCAACCCCACTTCCAGCGTTTTTGGGTCGCCCGTTGGCGCTTGAACACCATGTTGAACACCTTCCTTTCCGGCGTGCGCGTGGTCAAGGCATTTGCCCAGGAAGACGAAGAGGAGCAGCGTTATCACAACCGCAATATGAGCCTGCTCAATTCGCGTCTTCAGGTTGACCTGGCATGGAGCAAATTCTTTCCGCTGATCTCGTTCGCCTTCAGCGCCGGCGGGCTGATCATCTGGTACGCCGGCGGCAAAGCGGTGTTGGCCGACAAGATCACCCTGGGGACCCTGATGGCGTTCTTGAGTTACCTGGGGATGTTCTACGGCCCCCTCTCGAACCTTACCCATATCAGCCAGGCCTTGAACCGCTTCCTCACGATCTCCCAGCGGACGTTCGAACTGCTGGACGAGGAACCGGAGAAAGCGCCGGCCCAGCCGGTGCGCGCGCTCCGGGTGGGCGGCAAAATCGAGTTCGATAAAGTGACTTTTGGCTACGACCCCTACTATCCGGTGATCCGTGACATGAGCTTCACCGTTGAGCCGGGGGAAATGATCGGCATCGTTGGACACAGCGGCGCGGGCAAGACGACGCTCGTGAACTTGCTGTGCCGTTTTTACGATGTGACCAGCGGTGCGATTCGCATCGACGGCGTAGACATTCGTGATCTCTCGATGGAGGAGATCCGCCAGCAGATCGGCATCGTCTTGCAAACGCCGTTTTTGTTTTACGGGACCCTGGCGGAGAACATCGCCTACGGCAAGCCCGAGGCCACACGGCAGGAGATCATTCAGGCCGCGAAGGCGGCGAATGCCCATGGCTTTATCACCCAATTGCCCGAAGGCTACGACACGATTGTGGGCGAGGGCGGCTCCGGCCTTTCCGGCGGTGAGCGGCAGCGCATCTCCATCGCGCGTGCGATCTTGCACAACCCGCGTATCCTGATCCTGGACGAGGCAACATCCTCGGTGGATACCGACACCGAGCGCCAAATCCAGGAAGCCTTGAACGAGTTGGTGAAGGGACGCACGACCATTGCCATCGCGCACCGCCTATCGACGCTCTACAACGCCGATCGCATCCTGGTCATCAATCGCGGCAAGTTAGAGGAGCAAGGCGCGCCCAAGCAGTTGATGGACAACAAAGGCTCCTTCTACCATCTCGTGCAAATGCAGACGCAACTGGCCAGCCTCGACGGCGTGGTGGCGGTATAAAGAGCCATGATGATGCCAAAGGCTTTTGAGGTCGTTTACCTGGACCCTGCTACCGTCAGTTTTGAACGGCTAGGCGACACACTGAGCATGACGTTGCGGGATGCTGCCGCGCCGGAGGGACTGATACGTTATCCACGGGTGGCGCTGCGGGCGTGTTTTCCCGTTTCTGACGACGCCGAATTCCTTTCGGTGCGCGACGCTACCGACGAGACTCTCCCTGAATTAGGCATGATTGAGGATTGGAGTCAGTTGGAGCCGGCCAGCCGCGACGCGGTGGCGGCAGAGTTGAACCTGCATTACTTCGTCCCCGAAATCCGGCAGGTTTTTGATATTAAAGAGGAGTTGGGTTTTCTCTACTGGACGGTGCAGACCGACAAAGGCCACAAGGAATTCGTGATGCGCAATAGCGTGACCCATTATGCCCGCGAGGTGGCGCCGGAACATTGGCTGTTGATCGACATCAACGAGGCGCGTTACGAGATCCCCAGCATTACCGCGCTGGATGGACACAGTCAAAAATTGGTTCAGAAGTTCTTGTATCTGTAACCGTTCCAACGTTTTCGGTATCTTGGGAATGGCAGTTGGGGCCTGCCGTTCCCTTGTATACAGTGGGTGTTGCTTGTTTCTTCTTCCTTTCTTTGCAGAGAGCGCAAGGACTTTAAGTCCTTGCGCTCTCTGCGTCTGACAAAAATACAAGTTGTCATTGTCACCCTGATGAGGTATAATTCGTGTCACTATTCAGCCGTCCTTGCCAGGTGGCGAACGGGATTTGGGGAAGGGGGCCTCATGAGTTACCCCTTCGGCCCTAGGCGGGCGCGGTCAGAGACCGGCCCGAGCGTCTCAGCATCATTTGCACTATACCCGGGAGGAGAGCTATTGATGAAATCCTGGCCGGTCACCGCATTCAATCTGACCTACTTATGTGTTCTATGGGGATTGGTTATCGCGGCTAGCGCGCGTATGCGGCGCTTGAGCGTTGAGCGCCGACGCACCGCCCGCTGGGTTTTAGCCGCCTTTTTCCTGCTCGCTTTGGGCGACTCATTTCACCTCATATCCCAGGCTTACGAGTTCATCACCGGGGTCAATCCGCTGGCGCCTTTCCTGGGCCTGACATGGGTTGGGTTTGGCCGCCTGGTCAGCTCGTTTACACTGACCATTTTCTACCTCTGCCTGTTGATGTACTGTCAGCGCAAATGGGGGCTGCCCTGGTCGGGGTGGCTATGGCTGTCGCTGGTTAGTGGTGCGGTGCGATTGATCTTACTGCCCTTTCCGCAGAACCACTGGGACGGCGAACGGACCCTGTGGAGCCTCTGGCGCAACATTCCCTTCGTGATCCAGGGCATGGGAGTGATGGTGCTTCTGTTCCAACAAGCATCACGCCAGTCGCTCCCCCTGCGCCGTTTGGTGCAGACGCTGGCCTATGCCATTCTGGTTTCTTTTGTTACCTACAGCGGTACCATCGTCGGCGTGTTTTGGCACCCGGCCTTTGGCGCGTTGATGCTGCCCAAAACGATAGCTTACATGGTAGCAGTCTGGTTATTGTACTCGATGGAATTTCGGCCCTCTCAGGACATCCATTGACTCAAACTGACCATCCACTTTTTGACGACTTTCTGCGGAGGTTATTATTATGGCAAAACCTATCACCATCAAAGACATCAAAGTTATTCTCACCCAACCTGCCGGTTCGCGGTTGGTGATCGTCAAGGTCATCACCTCGGAGCCGGGACTGTACGGCTTGGGCTGCGCGACGTTCACCCAGCGTTTCCACGCCGTCGTCGCCGCCCTCGAAAAGCACCTGATCCCCTTCGCCCTGGGGTGGGACGTAACGCGCAGCGAGGAATTCTGGCACATGGCCATGGTCCACAGCTATTGGCGCAACGGTCCGGTGCTGAACAACGCCATTTCCGGCATCGACCAGGCACTGTGGGACATCAAAGGCAAGCTGGCGAACATGCCCGTCTATGACCTGCTCGGCGGCAAATGCCGTGAAGGTGCCGCCGTTTACACCCACGCCGACGGACGCTCGCCGGAAGAAGTCGCCGAGAACGTCGAACAATTTATGGCGGAAGGTTACCGCTATATCCGCATCCAGATGGGCGGCTATGGCGGGCATGGGGACGCGCTGGTGAAGCCGGAAGGCGCGCCCACCGGGGCGTACTACGATCCGCGCGCCTATTGCCGCAACATGCTGCGGATGATGGAGTACGTCCGCCGCGAAGTCGGCGACGAGGTCGAATTGCTGCATGACGTCCACGAACGCTTGCAACCTATTGACGCGGTGCGCTTCGCCAAAGACGTGGAGCCGTTCAACCTCTTTTTCCTGGAAGACGCTCTCGCTCCAGAAGACATCGCCTATTTCCGCCACATTCGCCAGCAATGCGCCACCCGGATGGCGATGGGCGAGCTGTTCAACAGCCCCCACGAGTGGCAGCCGTTGATCGAAGAGCGCCTCATCGATTACCTGCGGATGCACGTCAGCCAGATGGGAGGGATCACGCCGGCGCGCGCTGTCGCCTTGTTCGCCAACATGTACGGCGTGAAGACGGCCTGGCACGGACCGGGCGACACGTCACCGGTGGGACATGCCGCGAACCTGCATCTTGACTTGTGGGCGCCCAACTTTGGCATTCAGGAATGGTGCCGCTTCCCGGAGCACGTCTACGAGATGTTCCCCGGCCTGCCGGAAGTGCGCCACGGCTATATGTATCCCAACGACAAACCCGGCCTGGGCATCGACATCGACGAGGAACTGGCGGCAAAGTATCCCTGCCAGGACACTGTCGACGTGTGGACGCAAACCCGCTGGCCCGACGGCAGCCCGGCGAGGCCATAAACGACCATGAAAATTGACTTACACGTCCATACGACAGAACGTTCACTCTGTGCGGATTCCAGTGAACAAGAGCAAATTTTGACCGCCATAGAACGTGGCCTGGACGCGATTGTGATCACCGATCACGGGCGCCTTGTACCACCGGAGCATATAGAGGCATTGAATCGGCAGTATGCGCCGTTTCGTATCTTTGGGGGAGTAGAGATCACCGTCCAAGAGAACGAGGACGTGCTGGTGTTGGGATTACACGACCCCGCCCTGGAAGCCGGCGGGTGGACATATCCCACTTTGCACGCTTTCGTGCGTCGCCATGGGGGATGGTTAGCCATCGCCCACCCGTTTCGCTACCATCCCACCCTCCATATCGATCTGGTGCAAGATTTGCCGGATGCACTGGAAGGCTGTTCGACCAACATCGTATTGCCCAATCAACCGCGCATCCGCGAGCTGGCCGAACAGTTGGGTATCCCGGTGGTGTGTAACTCCGACGCGCATATCACACGCTCTCTCGGCGTAGGGTATAACCTGTTGTCGGAAGAGCCGGAGGATGAAGCCGCTCTCGTGCGCATTTTGCACCGCGGCGCCTTCAGTGGTGTGTGTACCATCACCTGACAGAGGAGGTTGTATGCAACTCGTTTTTGATACCTGCACGCCCCGGCCCGAAGTCTTGCAAGGGCAACTGACCGAAGACATCTTCGCCGCGCGGCTCAAGGATGTGCTTGACGGCACAGCCGCGCCGGTGTACCAGAACCCCACGACATTCTTCGAGAACACGTATCCCACCGCCGGACTGCGTCTGTTGCTGACCGAGGCCCTCGGTCGTCTGACGGGCGCGCGCCCTGCCGGCAGCCCGATCCTGCGATTGGAAACGGCTTTCGGCGGCGGCAAAACACACAACCTTATCGCACTGTATCACGCGGCGCGCGGCGTAGACCTGCCCACAGCGCTCATCGCCCCGATGATGGACCCGGCCTTGTTGCCTGCGCCCGCTCAGGTGCGTATAGCCGGCGTGGTGGGGTCGGACCTCGACCCCGCCGCCGGCCTCTATCATGCCACTACCGGCATCCGCACGTGGACATTGTGGGGCGAGCTGGCCTACCAACTCGGCGGCCCGGCCGGCTACGCGCTGGCGCAGGAAAGCGATCGCAACCGCTCCGCCCCCGGCACCGGCCTGTTTGCAGAACTGGTAGGAAACCAGGCTACGTTGATCATGCTGGACGAATTAGCCCGTCACATGCGCGCGGCGCAATCCGTGCCCACGGCTACTGGCAAATCGGACCTGGCCGAGCAGACGGTGGCCTTCTTGATGTCGCTGCTGGAATTTGCCGCCAGCCGTGCTCAAGTGGTGGTCGTGCTCACCCTGGCCGGCGCAGAAGATGCCTTTGCGAAGGAAACCGTGCAACTGCGCACGCACCTGGCCGAAGCGTACAAGGTCTCGGCGCGGCAGGAGCGGGTCATCACTCCTACCGGCGAGACGGAGATCGCAGCCATCGTGCGCCACCGGCTGTTCGCAGCCATCGACGCCCAGGCCGCCGCCGAGACGGCGCAAGTTTACCTGGAAGCCTACCGCCGCTGGCACGAGCAGAACGTGGCTTTGCCCACTCAAGCCCTGACGGCGGAATACGCGCAGGCGCAGGCGCTGGCTTATCCGTTTCATCCGGAACTCCTCAACGCGCTGACCCTGCGGGTGGCGACGATCCCCAATTTCCAACAGACGCGCGGCGCACTGCGCCTGCTGGCGCTGGTAGTGCGGCGGGTCTGGGAAGAGCGTCCGGCAGATGCCTGGTGCATCGCGCCGTACCACGTGGACTTGCGCCACCCGGCGATCGTCGAAGACCTCACCAGCCGTCTGGAACGCCCGGCCTTCCGTCAGGTCATCGAAGCCGACATCGTCAGTCCCCAGGGCGCGGCGCCGGGACATGCTTACCAGATCGACGGCCCCGGGGTGATGACGGGCAAGCCGCACTACGCCCGGCGGGTGGCAACCACGGTCTTCCTGCACAGCCTGGTGCAGGGCGCGATTTCCGGGATCACCCCGCCTGAACTGCTGTTGGGGACGCTGGCGCCGGGTGATGAGCCGGCGCTGGTCTATAAAGCGGCGGAGCGACTGTATGACAACGGCTGGTTCTTCGAATGGGACGGACTGCGCTACCGCTTCAAGCCGGAACCTTCGATCAACAAAATCATCAACGACGAAATGCAACTGGTCGGGCTGACAACGGCCAAAGCGGAACTGGATAACCGCATCCGCAAGGTCTGGAAGAGCGGCATTTTCAAAGTTATCTATTTCCCGCAGGAAGCCGCCGATGTGGACGATGACGCCGCGGCGCCTAAGCTGGCGGTGCTCCATTACGACGCCGCGGCGGTGACGGCAACCGCGTCACAGCCGCCCGAACTGGCGCGCAAGCTCGCCGTTCGCGCCGGCGCGCTGGAAGGTTTTCGCCGCTTCCCCAACAACCTCTTGTTCCTGGTGGCCGATGGCGAGCGGGTGGACGAGTTAGTCGAAACCGTCCGGCGTTACCTGGGTATCAACCGCATCACGGGCGACGCCCAGCGGATGCAGGGGTTCGCCGAAGAGCAGCGGAAAAAGATCAAGAAGCTGGGCGAAAGTGCAGAGTTAGACGTGCGGGTGGGCATCACCAAAGTCTACCGGCATCTCTACTTTCCCCAGGCCGACGCTTTGCAACGCGACGGCTATCTGATGCACGAGATGCTGCCGGCGCAGGATCAGGGTGAAGTGCAAAACGATCAGTCCGAAGTGGTCTTGCGCGTTCTGCGACAGCAGCAGAAGGCGCTCACCGGCAACGAGCCGTTGCTGGCTGCCGCCTACGTGAAATCGCGGGCCTGGGACGCCAACGTCTTGCAAATGACGACCGAGGATTTACGCCAAGCGTTTGCCCGCCGCTTGAGTCTGCCGATGTTGTTCGATCTAAACCAACTGAAGAAAACAATCCTCAACGGCATCAAGATGCAAGTGTGGGTGTATTACGATGCGCGCGCCGCGATGGGCTACGATCATGAGTCCATGCCTCCCTCCGTCCAGATCACCGATGAAACGTATCTGTATCTGCCCGCCGAAGCCGCACGGTTGGCATTGCCGATCAAAGGCAAGACGGGTGTCCCACCACCGGAGGAGTTGTGCCCGGTCTGCGGGCAACCGCAATCACAATGTACGTGTGGAAAAGACACCCCCCTTCCGCCACCTCAGGTCACACCTTTACAAGGCGCGGGAGTGCCGCAGCAAGCGTTCCAGCAGTTGTTGGACGCCTGCTATGATCGGCAGATCACCCGCCTGGAGACGCTCCGCATCACTTTGCAAGGACAGGGACAGGCCGGCGCGCGGGCACTGCGCACGCTAGGCGTCGTCATTCCGCAACTGAATGCGCCTGCGGCGCGGATAAAACTGCGCTTCGCCGCCGAGTTCGGGGACGACGAATCCGCCACTTTCACCGTCGACCTGGCCTGGGAACGCTACCGGCAACTCAAGACCGCAACCGATGATCTGGCAAAACTCGCTGACAAATTCACCATGACGTTGACCGTGACCCTGAACTTCCCCGCCGGGCTGGCGGTGGATGGCGACGCCTTCCGTACCCTGCACGAGGTGCTCACGACGGTGGGTCTGGAGGTGATCAAGCTGGAGGCTTGATGCTGGATATGAAAGCCCTCAGTTTCTACCAACCGCGTGCGGAACAAGTGATCTGCGGTGAAAAGACGGTAGACGTCCGCACCTGGCAGACCACCTATCGCGGCCCGTTGGCGATTCACGCCGCCGCCATACGGCGGAACGAGCGCTGCCGTGAGTTAGGCTTCGATCCCGACACGCTGACCTACAGCGCGCTCATCGGAACGGTGGAACTGGTCGAGATCCGCGCGCTGGACGCCGAAACTTACGCCGCTTTGCAAGCGCAGCATCGCCTGGATCAGCCTTTCCCCGGTGCCCCGTGCTATGGCTGGTTCTTCATCACCCCGCAGCGCCTGCCAGAACCACTGCCCCGCGCCGGTCGTCGTCGCCTCTTCGATGTGGAAATCAGCGAATCAGCGAATCAGCGAATGGATGAGTCGGCGACCAGTATCGAGCATCCAGTATCCAGCATTGAGCATCCAGCAACCAGCAACCAGCAACCGGCTTTCAGCATCCAGCATCCAGCATCCAGCTTCCAGCCCGACCCTGCCCGGCCTTTTGTGCTCTACACGCTGCCCGATCCTTCCGACGGCTACCGCGCTGCGCTTTACCAGTGGGTCACCGTGGGACAGATTTCTCAATCTGCCTATGCGCAAGCTGGAAAGTCTGCACTACAGGCGCTGTGGAGCGTGGAGGTAGGTGCGCAAACACTCCACGCCGTCACCGATCACCTGCTGGCGGCGTTGCGTGCCAACGGCTACAAAGCCACCGACCTGGCCCGCGCTGTGGGCAGTGAAAAGCCTTTCTATCTCGACGAACCGACGGGACTGCGCCTGGCGTTGATCCTGCTGGCGGTGAAACCGCTGACACGCCAGGATCGCATCGAAGCGATTGGGCAAGGCATCCAGGCGATGAGCGCCGAGGAAGCCTATTATTGGTTCAGCAAGTGTACTGCCGGACCGGATGCCGTCCGCGCGCAGAAGGCATTAAGAGTGTTGTTGGCGGAGGAGTAGTTAGCGATGGGGAACACAAAGTGGATTGCTAGATTGTGTCTGCTGGGACTCTTGTTTTTCTTGAATAGCGGACCGGCTAATACCGAACCGCAAGGTCCGCCGCCGCAACCGGCGGAGCTGATCTACCAAGAAATGCTCACCGTCTATTATGGCAATCTTGCCCGGCGTGACAACGGCGTGCCGCCGTTGCGTTGGAACGCGCCGATGACGGAAGCGGCACGCTGGTTCAGTTGGGATTCGGTGGTAAACCGCATTGAGCCGTATTGTGGACATCAGGACACGTTAGGACGGTGGCCCTCGGAAAGAGTGCCGGTCTTCGGGTACCAAGGCTCTTCCGGAGCGGAAAACTGTTACTGTGGCTATATGGAGCCGCAAGCCGCTATTGACGGCTGGATGAACAGCCCCGGCCATCGCGCCAACCTGCTGGATCCCAATTCCCGCGAAATTGGTATGGGGTATTATCTTCGTACCAGCGATTGGCGCGGTTACCTGACGCAGGACTTTGGGGTAGATGCAGTTTACCCTCCGGTTATCATCAACAATGAAGCGCCCAACACCGCCAACGCCGTCGTAGACCTGTATATTTATGATCGTTCGGGCGGCGGCGGCTTCCGTGAGCTTGGCCCGGCAACAGAGATGCAAATTGCCAATGAACCCTGTTTCTCCGGCGCGAGCTGGCAACCATACCAGGCGGAAAAAGCCTGGACATTGGAAGCAGGTGGCGGCTGGCGCACCGTTTACGTAAAGACCCGCGATGCGGTAGGACGCGCGACCACGGTGAGTGACACCATTTATTTAGGTGACAGCGTGCCTTTGCACGAACTGGGTCTGCATTTGGCTTCGACTAACGCCGGAGCCGTTACGCTTTACAACCTGGATACGAGTTGGCCTTACGTCCGCCTGAGCCAGAATTGGTTCGTCGATGACACCTTCGGCACCTTTGGCCTGAACTGGGGCAACGGGGAGCGGGTGAGCGATGCCACGGCGTGGGGTGGTACCGCGTTCCGGCTTTATCCAGGCAACGGTGAATCGAACGCCTGGGTGTGGACGACAGAATTCTTCAAAGATATACCGCTGACGGCTTACGTCCGGCTCAAGGTGAATGACAACACAGCGACGGCGGAGGTGGCGCGCTTTTCTATCGTCGGCGGCGGGACAACCTACGGGCCGCTCAACCTCAAGGGCACGGACTTCGCCGCCGCCAACGTCTACCAGGAATTCCCCCTGGATTTTACGTTCCACGATGCGGAAGACGTTTTCCTGATCTTCAATTTCTGGCGTTCTGGCGCAGCAGATGTGTATGTGGATGGTGTAACCATCTATACGCGCCCTATCCCGACCACCTCACCGTTGACCTGGACGACGCCGGAGGGCAATGATCGCGGTGGCGCTATTTGGGTGCGATATCAGGATGCGCAGGGGAATTTTTCCCCGCGTTCCGAGGCAGCGCTGATCGCGCTACGGCTTCAGGTGCTTCCCGCGACGCTGAGTTTTATGGCGTCGGTAGGCACGAACCCCCCTCCACAAAATCTAACCGTGAACTCAATCGGGTGTAGCGATTTCACATGGTCGGTTTCTGCCACCGCGCCCTGGTTAGCGACCACCATCGTCGGAAACCGCGTCGCTGTAACCGTCGATACGACCGGCTTGTCGGTAGGGACCTACTCGACGCTGATAACGGTGCAGGCTGCCGCCGGTGTTCTCGACAGTCCCCGGCAGATTCCCGTGACCTTGCACGTGGCAGCGCAACTCTATCCGGTATACCTGCCGCTGACCTTGCGCGCCATACACCCTTGACCAGGACAAGGAGCAACGTTATGCCGCAATCTCTCATCGAATCCTGGCTCCCCTTCGACGCCGTCGGCGCGGAGAGCCTGCGCGACGCGAGTGCGGCACAGAAGCCGCCGCTCAACCGTCTTCACGTCTGGTGGGCGCGCCGTCCGTTGACGATCTCCCGCGCGGCGATTGTCGCCTCCTTGTTGCCATCGTGGGACAGGCTGGAAGCCTGTGCTACGAACCCCTTCGCCAACGAAGACGCCTACCGCGCCTGGTTCCTGCACTTCCTCGGCATCAAGGGCGATCCGGCAGCCATGCGCGAGCAACTCCTCAGAGCACGTGAAACCGGCGAGAATCTGGGAGCCAATCCCTACGGCTACGGCCGCGCCTTCACCGTCAGCCCCTCCGCCGATGACCTGGCGCTTTTCGAGCGCCTGTTAGACCTGTCAGGTTGCGGAAGAGCGGACAGGTCTTTGCAGGACACTGTTCTCCTCGACCCTTTCTCCGGTGGCGGTTCGATTCCCTTCGAGGCGCGGCGCTACGGCCTCTCCGTGATCGCCAATGAACTTAACCCCGTGGCGTGCGTGATCCTCAAAGCCACGCTCGACTATCCCGCGACCTTCGGCCCGGAACTGGCGGCGGACATCAAAAAGTGGGGGAACCTGTGGGCCAAACGGGTGCATGAAAAGCTCGCGCCGTATTTCCCCAAGGGCAAAGGCGAGAACATCTTCGCCTACCTCTGGGCGCGGACCGTCGCCTGCCCGGTGACGGGCAAGCCCGTCCCGCTCAGCCCCAACTGGTGGCTCAGCAAATCCCCGCCCTGTGCCGTCCGCCTGTTGACCGACCCGGCCTGGGATGCGCCGCGTTTCGAGATTTACACCCCTGGCCCGGGCGACGACCCCGACGACGGGACGGTCGCGCGCGGCGTAGGGCGCTCCCCGTGGACCGGCGACGCCATCGACGGCGACTACATCAAGGCCGAGGCGCAGGCCGGGCGTATGGGGCAGATGTTCTACGCGGTGGCGCTCAAACGGCGCGGCGGCTTCGACTTCCGCGCGCCCACCCAGGCCGACCTGGACGCGGTCGCGGCGGCGGAGGCGGAACTCGCCCGCCAGCGTCCCCTGTGGGAAGCGCAGGATGTGATTCCGACGGAGGAAATTGATACCACCTCGAATTACGACCGCGGCCATAGGCTTTATGGTATTACTACTTGGGCTGAGATGTTTTCGCCCCGACAGTTACTTTCATTAGGTGCCTTTGTGGAAACTTTGCAAGAATTACGTGTAGATTTATCCAAAGAATTGAACACTGAACGTGCGAACGCGGTGGAAACCTATCTGGCATTAGCTATTGATAAGTCCACAGACTACAATTCAATACAGGCTGGTTGGCATTCGTCGCGTCAAGTCGTCGCCCACACTTTTACAAAGCACAATTTCTCAATGACTTGGGATTTCTCTGAATTTGATGCATCGGCTAATTTACTGCCCTGGTCTATTGACCAAATAACGGATGCTTACAGGGATATTGCAAAATTGGCTATGGCTTCACAGGTATCACTGGATAGTAATCTAGTTGAGCGTGGCCCACTCACCCAACTTCAAGGCAACGCGGCGCACATTGCCTCTCTGGCCGACGCCTCGGTGGATGTCATCGTCACCGACCCGCCCTACTATGACAACGTGATGTACGCGGAGCTGGCGGACTTCTTCTACGTGTGGCTCAAGCGCACCGTGGGCCACCTCTATCCTCTATGGTTCAGCGCCCCCCTTACCGACAAGGACGCCGAGGCCGTCGCCAACCCTGCGCGGTTCAAGGATATCGCCCCGGCCCTCACCCCCGGCGCCTCTCCCAGAGGGAGAGGCGGGAGGGGAGCGCGGGAGATGGCGGCGCAGGATTACGAGCGCAAAATGGGTGCCGCCTTCCGCGAAATGGCGCGCGTCCTGCGCGACGACGGCGTCCTCACCGTCATGTTCACCCACAAGCAGGTCGAAGCGTGGGACACCCTGGCGATGGCGCTCATCAACGCCGGATTCACCATCACCGCCTCGTGGCCCGTCCACACCGAAAGCGAATACTCCCTTCATCAGGCCAGGAAAAACGCCGCGCAGAGCACGATTTTGCTGGTATGCAGGAAGCGGAAGAGCGAATCAGCGAATCAGCGAATGGGAGAATCAGCGAATGAGCGAATCAGCGCATCTGGCATCCAGTATCCAGCTTCCAGCAGCCGGCCATCGGCTTCCGGCAGCGAGTATCCAGTCTGGTGGGACGACCTGGCGCCGCGCGTGCGGACTGTGGCCCGCGAGAAGGCGGCGGAGTTCAACGCGCAGGGCATCAGCGGCGTCGATCTCTACCTGAGCACCTTCGGCCCCGTGCTGGCGGTCATCTCGGAGCGCTGGCCCGTCCTCACCCGCCAGGTGGATGAACGCACCGGGCAGCCCAAAGCCTTGCGTCCGGAGACCGCGCTCGACCTGGCCCGCGAAGAGGTCATCGCCCTGCGCAAGCGCGGCCTGCTCCTGGGGCACGACGTGCAATTCGATCCCGTCACCGATTGGGTGCTCATGGCATGGGATGCGTTCCAGGCCGAGACCTTCCCGGCGGACGAAGCGCGCAAACTCGCCCTGGCGCTGGGGCTAGACGTGGAGCGCGACCTGGTGGCGCAGCGCGTCATCAGCAAGAGCGGCAGCGACGTCACCATGCTGCAACCCAAACAGCGGCGTGTGCGCGGCAGAGTGGACCCTGAGGCCCAGCAGTATGACACCTGGCTGGATGCCATCCACACCGTCATGCTCGTCTACGCGGAAGATGGCACGGCAGCCTGCGCTGCGTTCCTCAAGAAAAGCGGCCTGCGCGCGGATAGCACCTTCAAGGCCGTGCTGCAAGCGTTCATCAACGCCGTGCCGCGGGCGCAGGCCAAGGGCAGGTTCGTCAGGCCGGAGGCCGCGGCGCTGGATGGCATCCGCGCGACGTTCTTCGAGGAATTGGAGGTTCCGGTGGAGGAAGAGGAGCGGGTGGAGATGGTGCAGGGGAAGTTGTTGTAAAAATGTTGGCTGGTCAACGTATGAACGTCGAGAAACATAACCATGTCACTTCTCACCGAGTATAACTTTCACCTCTCCTACGGCCCCGGCGACGACCGACTGCACGCCTTCTACATCCCGGCGCTCGCCGCCAGCGTCCGCTACGACCGCATGACGGGCTACTTCAGCAGTTACGCCCTGGCCATCTCCGCGGCGGGCGTGGCGCACCTCATCGCCAACGGCGGGCGGATGCGCCTGCTTGTCGGTGCGCAACTTAGCCGGGAAGACGTGGAAGCCATCGAGGCCGGTTACAACCTGCACGATGTGGTTGCGGAACGTTTGGGGCCGGGCCTGCCCGATCCAGAGACATTGACCGATCAACTGCTCCGCGCGCGGCTGGAAGCGTTAGCCTGGCTGGTGGCCCACGAGCGCCTGGACATCCGTGTGGTGCTCCCCAAAGGACCCGGCGGCCTGCCCCTCCCCGCGCCCGCGTCCCGCGAGTATTTCCACGCCAAAGTGGGCGTTTTCACCGACGCCGCAGGCCATCAGGTTGTCTTTGACGGCAGCATCAACGAATCGGAGACCGGCTGGGAACACAACTACGAACAGTTCATGGTGTTCTGCTCGTGGAACGAAGGACAGTTATGGGTGACGGAGGCCATGGCGCGCTTCGAGCGTCTGTGGCAACATCGCGAGCCGGATTGGATTTCGCTCCCTGTGCCGGAAGCAGCGCGGCAAAGCCTCCTGCGCTACGCGCCCTACACAGCGCCTACCCACGATCCCCTGGAACGTCCTGACCACTTGAAAAGGCCGTCTCGCCTCCAGGAACAAACGCCACAGATCCTCTTCGCTTCAGCCCTGGAACACGAACGCTGGACAGGTCAATTCTTACGGGATGCGCCTCACCTGATCAACGGGGCCGGCCTGGGGGCGGCGACGGCGCCGGTAGCGCCCTGGCCGCACCAGCTCGCCGTAGCCAGGCAGATCGTAGAAACCTACCCCTCGCGCTATCTGCTGGGCGATGAAGTCGGCCTGGGAAAAACCATCGAAGCGGGGCTGGTGTTGCGTGAACTCTGGCTGCGCGGACTGGTCAAACGTGCGGTGATCCTCGCACCCAAATCCGTCTTGCGCCAATGGCAGGAAGAACTCTACGAGAAATTCGCCCTCAACGTTCCGCAGTACAACGGCAAGGACTTCGTGGATTATGGCGGGCAGCTTCAACCCGCCGCCACCCCGAATCCCTGGGACAGCGTCAGCCTGGCACTAGCCTCCAGTCAGCTCCTCAAACGCCAGGACCGGCAGGCCGAATTGTTGACCGCTGCGCCGTGGGATCTGGTGCTGGTGGATGAAGCGCATCATGCTCGCCGCAAAGACTTCCTCGATCAGCGCACCTATCGCCCCAACCGGCTGCTCGAACTGCTGCGTGGTTTGCAAGCGCGGACCCAGTCCCTGCTGTTGATGACTGCCACGCCGATGCAGGTCGATCCCATCGAAGTGTGGGATTTGCTAGAACTTCTCGGCTTGAGCGGCGAATGGGGCGGCGATGAGCGCAATTTCCTGCGTTTCTACACCGAGTTGCGCAGTCAGAAACCGGATTGGGACTTCATCTTTCGCATGGTGCAGGCCGAGCGTGAGACCGCCGGGGATAGCGCCGGGAGCGGCATTCCCGCCGCCTGGGTGCACCAGGCCCAACAGCGTCTGGGCGCCGTCGGGTGGGCGCAACTCCAACAGATACTCGAAGCCAGTCCCCCGACTGCCGCCGCCGCCTTCAAGAAACTCCCGCCCGCGACGCAAGCACTGACGGCAGAACTGCTCCGGCGCACAACGCCATTGCAGCGATTGGTCTTCCGCAACACGCGCCCCTTGCTGCGCGACTATGTCCGCCGGGGATTGTTGCGCGAGAACGTGCCCTATCGGGAGCCGTGTCTCATCTGGATCGACATGCGGGCAGAGGAGCGTGAGCTATACCTGCGCCTCGAAGAATACATCAGCAACTTCTATCGCCGGTACGAGGCCAGACGCACAGGTTTGGGGTTTGTGATGACCGTCTACCGCCGGCGGTTGACCAGCAGCTTTTATGCTGTCCAATGCAGTCTACAGCGCCGTCTGGCTTTCCTGCGCGGGCAGGCCGACCTGCTCTGGGACGATGATGACCTGGAGCAGGATGCGTTGGCGTTCGATGTAGACGAAGAGGCCGAACTCACCGCAGCACGCCATGCAGACGACGCAGCAGAGTATCAGGAAGAAATCGCCTACGTGGAAGATTTCTTATGCGCCCTGCAAGCGTTGAGCAGCTACGATTCCAAAGTTGAGCAATTGCAAAGGGATCTGGAGACTGTGTTTCGCCAACGTGAGACGGCACTGGTGTTCACGCAGTATACCGATACGCTGGATTTCCTGCGCGAGCAACTGCGGCAACAATATGGCAGTCAGGTCGCTTGCTACAGCGGGCGCGGCGGCGAATGGTGGGACGGCAACGCCTGGATGCCCATCACCAAAGAAGAGCTGAAAAACGCCTTCCGCGAGGGCGAACGCATCAAAATCTTGTTGGCGACCGAGGCTGCCAGCGAAGGTTTGAACCTGCAAACGTGTGGCGTGTTGATCAACTACGATATGCCGTGGAATCCCATGCGGGTAGAACAGCGCATCGGTCGTGTGGACCGTATCGGCCAGCGTTACGAGCGGGTGTGGATCTACAACTACTTCTACCAGGGGACCGTCGAGGCCAAAGTGTACCAGGCGCTCAACTGCCGGCTGGATTGGTTTCAGAACGTTGTGGGACCCTTGCAACCCATCCTGGCGCAGGTGGGCCGCGCCATCCAGCACATTGCACTGACCGGCAACGCCGAACGGCAGCGCGTACTGCAGCGCGAATTGGCCGACCTTGACGCAGCACTGGATCGACAGGAGACGCAGCTCAACCTCGATGAGGAGGCTGCCCAGCCCGAGGTAGACACAGCATGGTCGGCGCCGTTCAGCCTGGAGGAAATGGCCGCGGCTATCCTCGCCACGCCAACTCTGCAAACTCACTTCCGCCCTCACGAAACCGTCAACGGGGCCTACTGGCTCGATCTGGAAGGGGAACACATCGCTGTCACTTTTGATCGCCAGGTGTTCGACAATCACCCCAACACTGTCCAACTGCTGACGTTTGGCAATCCCCGGCTGGACGTCTTGTTGCAGACTCTGCCTGACGCTGAAGGCGACGCCACACCAGAGGATCAACCGTCCACAGTCCTGCGCGTCGCCACAGCCGCACCCTTGCCGCGGGTGGGATACTTCACGCAGGATAGGGTCGGAGGCTTACAGCCGGTGAACAGCCTGGCAGGTCTGCACCAGGCGCTGAAGGCGGCCGATCGTTTCACCTGGACCACCGACCAGATTGCGGCAGCCCAGACGGCGGTGCAATCTGCCGCCGAAGCCGAATGGACGCGCGTCCGGCAAGGTCAGGAACGGTTACAGCACATCCAACGTGAGGCACTACTGGCGCGCGCCGGGCGTCTGGTGCTGGATGCGGCGTTGGTCGAACTGGCACTGGGTCAGCAGCCCGGTTTGTTGGACCAGGCCGGCTATCCCCTGGCATTCGACGCCACGGCCATCTCCGGCTTGAGGCGGCATGGATACCCCTGGGCGCCGTTGCTCAAAATAGCGGGAGCGCACCTTACCGGTAGAAAACCGCACCCCACCGATCCTTTCTTCACCCAAATCCAGGGCGAGTCGCCGGAACAGCTCAAACGACGTTTTAAGCGCCTAACCGATCAGGCGGCATATCTGTTGAAAGCGCTCGCTTCCCTCAGCAATGAATCTGGGACTCGACAATAGTGGCGGCTTGTAATGTTGTATAGCGGCTTCAGCCGCTCAGTAGTAGCAGTTTGTAGCCGCCCTGCCGCTCTTAACCCCTCAGTGACGCCTCCAGGTGTCACGACTCTATCCCCTACCCTGGAACTCCTGACGGTGATGGTACGTCTTAAGATGACATACACTCAGCCTAAAGGAGACCAATCATGTTCGATCACTTCAAATATGCACGGAGATTTGCATCTATAGCCATAGTCGCCGGCGTGCTGCTCGCGGCGTGTGGGCCGCTCACGCCGTCCGCCGTGACGTCGCCGCCAGAAATGCCCGCGGCGACGTCGCTGTCGCCGCTCCCCCAGGCCAGCTCTGGCGGTGCGCACCTCTCGTCGGTCCGCTCGGAATTGCCTCGTGAGACCGCGCCCCAAGTCTCGGCTGAAGCGCGGCAGGCGTTAGCCGCCGGAAACCGCGCGTTGGCCCTCGATCTGTACCGGGTGCTGCGCGCCCAGGGCGGTAATCTCTTCTACTCGCCCTACAGTATTTCCACTGCCCTGGCGATGGCGTATGCCGGCGCCGCCGGTGAGACGCAACGCCAGATGGCCGCGGCACTGCACTTCACCCTGCCGCCCGAAGCCCTGCATCCCGCCTTCAACGCCCTCGATCTGGATCTGACAGCGGCGGAGGCCACGGACGCCTTCCGCCTGAACATCGCCAACGCGCTGTGGGCGCAGGCTGGCTACGAGTTCCAGCCGCGCTACCTCGACACGCTGGCCGTCAACTACGGCGCAGGATTACGGCTGGCCGATTTCACGCAGGATGCACTCCGCGAGGAAGCCCGCCAGGCCATCAACGCCTGGGTCAGCGAGCAGACCGAGAAAAAGATTGAGGAATTGTTACAGCCGGGCGATCTCAAGCCGGACGCGCGGCTGGTGCTGCTCAATGCCATCTACTTCAAGGCCGACTGGAAAGTCCCCTTCAGCGGTGACCAGCAGAGCCATTTCATGCGGCTTGATGGATCGTCGATCACCGTGCCGGCGATGACTCGCCGGGCGGAGACGCCCTACCTAGCCGGCGCCGGCTTCACCGCCTTCGCCCTGGATTACAAGGGTGACCGCGTGCGGATGCTGGTGCTCGTGCCTGATGCCGGGACGTTCGAGGCGTTCGAGGAGACGCTCGACGCTGCGCGGATAGCGGCCATCATGGCGGAGCTGGAACCCACCGATTTGCAGTTAACGATGCCCAAGTTCGAGTTCAAAGCACGCTTCGCGCTCCAGAATGCGCTGGCCAATTTGGGAATGACCGCCGCCTTTCAACCAGGCGTGGCCGACTTCTCCGGGATGGATGGCACGCACGACCTCTTCATCCAGTCGATCATCCACGAAGCCTACGTCGCCGTGGATGAGGAAGGCACCGAAGCCGCGGCAGCCACGGGCGTCGTCGCGGGGATCGTCTCCATGCCGCTGAATACGATCACGGTGGATCGCCCCTTCATCTTTCTCATTCACGATGTAGAGAGCGACACCCTGCTCTTCGTGGGACGGGTGCTCGATCCAACAGCATAAGCGGTGAAGCAAAGCCCGCACCAGCGGCGCACGGGCCGACCTGGGCTTGTGTTTCTGGCATGTTTTGCCTTTTCACCCGGACTTCAACAAGGGGGGTGTGTGCACCATAATATGAAATTGTGATATACTTCACCTGGGCAAACAAAAATATAGGACTTACGCCAATTTCCGTTGGTAGCGGCGGCTTCAGTCGTTCTTAGCTTCTAAGAGACCAACCCTCCCGCCGCCGGAGGCGAGCTAGGCCGGCGTAAGTCCTGAATATCCAGGAGGAGTCATGAAGCAATCTATACCTTCCCCCATCCGTCTGACCCGCGCGCAGATCAAACCTGCCGCGCACGTCCTGGCGCGCGCTTTTGCCGATGAACCGCTCTGGAAGTACTTTATCCCCGATGCCACGCGCCGCCATCAGAAGATCTACTACGTTTTCCGCCTGATGGTCTCCTACGGCGTGCGCTACGGCGAAGGCTATGCTACCTCGCCAAACCTGGAAGGTGTTGCCATCTGGCTTCCATCGGAACGGGCCAAGATGTCGCTCTGGGATCAGATTCTCCATGGTGCCATCCCGGCGTTTTTCAATCTGGGAATACAAACCACGGCACACATCAGCGCCACCGACGCTTACATCGAGAATGTTCACGCGCGCAACGCACCCTTCCCACACCAGTACCTGTCGGTCATCGGCGTAGAGCCGGCGTACCAGGGCCAGGGCTACGCCGGCGCATTACTTCGCCCGATGCTCGCCCGGCTGGACGCCGCAGGACAGCCTTGCTACCTGGAAACGCACACCGAACCGAACATGCAAATCTACCA
Source organism: Anaerolineae bacterium (assembly GCA_035415725.1). Lineage (GTDB taxonomy): Bacteria > Chloroflexota > Anaerolineae > B4-G1 > SLSP01 > DSWT01. The sequence goes on from DAOOGN010000009.1 coordinate 21,112, forward strand.
GCACTATGGCTTCGAAGTGTGCGACGCGGGCACCTTCCCCAACAGCGACACCCGTTACATGGCCATGGTGCGCCAGCCACAGACAGTTCAACCCCAATAATCAGAATGTGATATCCTTCACCTGAGTAAACAAAAATATCAAGGAGGAATTATGAAGCAATCTATACCTTCCCCCATCCGTCTGACCCGCGCGCAGATCAAACCTGCCGCGCGTGTCCTGGCACGTGCTTTTGCCGATGAGCCGCTCATCCAGTATTTTATCCCCGACACCATGCGCCGCCATCAGAAAATCTACTACGTTTTCCGCCTGGTGGTCTCCTACGGGTTGCACTATGGCGAAGGCTATGCCACCTCGCCGAACCTGGAAGGTATCGCCATCTGGCTTCCATCGGAACGGGTCATGATGTCGCTCTGGGATCAGATTCTCCATGGCGCGATCCCGGCGTTTTTCAATCTGGGAATAAAATCCACCGTGCATATCAGCGCCACCGACGTCTATATGGAGAACGTTCACATGCGCAACGCGCCCTTTCCACACCAGTACCTGTGGGCCATCGGCGTAGAGCCGGCGTACCAGAGGCGAGGTTACGCCAGCGCGCTGTTCCGCCCGATGCTCGCCCGGCTGGACGCCACGGGGCTGCCTTGTTACCTGGAAGCGCACACCGAACCGAACATGCAAATCTATCAACACTATGGCTTCGAAATATGCGACGTGGGCACCTTCCCCAACAGCGACACCCGTTACATGGCCATGGTGCGCCAGCCACAGACAGTTCAACCCCAATAATCAGGGGGAAACCCTGGAAGACTCCCTTGAAATAGCCCCAGAGCACACAAAGTTCATAGAGAAAGACACAAATTCTGTACTCGTCAGGATGATATTGAACACGTAGCTATTCAGCCATCCTTGCCAGGTGGCGAATGGGACTTTGGGAAGGGTGCATAAAAGGTTGGCACTTCTGACCCTCTTATCCCCTTCCTCCGTGTTGGCGTGGGGGGAAGGGGACTTTTGGGGTGGGTTTTTGCAGGCGGGCTACGCCCGCCTGCAAAAACCCCTTATTTTTCTCCCTCCCCAGCGTTTTCGCTGGGGAGGGGGCAGGGGGAGGGGCGAAAGCTACCGAACACGCCTGAATCCTGAACGAGATTATTGCCATCTTGCCAAACTATGCTAACATGGAAAGGATGGTCATACACGACTGACAGCCACGTCCGTCGCCGAAATAGCACGAGCACCGTTCCATTCCGCCCAGACCATGCACTCATCTCACCAACCATCTTCGGAGACCCACGCCTGCTACGAAGCCATCGCGCGCCGTAACATTTTATTACCCTTACGGAAGTCGTGAACAAGAACCTGCAACACGGCGCTTTCATTATCCTGCCATCGGCAGGGATGACTGGGCCAGTCCCCAGAACAGTGATCGCCGCAAGGATGGGCTGGCATCTACGGCTTTCGATAAGGAGGTGTAAAATGCAAGCAAAGTCACATCATCTGAGAAGGTTGGCGTTGGCCCTGGGGCTAGGGCTGATAGGGGCGCTCGTCCTGACGGCGATCGTAGCCTCACCCCACGTGGCGTTAGCCGATGCTCCGTGGGGTAACCAGGTGCGGGTCACGGACGACGCTCAAAATGCGCCACAGGACTATGCCGCGACGGCGGTGGCCTCCACCGGCGTCATCTACGCGGTGTGGGCGGATGGACGGGATTATTTCGAGGTTATGCCCGTCTATTTCGCCCGTTCCGCCGATGGCGGGCAGACGTGGAGTGCGAACATCCCGATCACCACGCAGTTGATGATCAACGAAGGCGGGTGGCCGGCCGTCGCGGCCTCCGGGCCGTTGGATGTTCACGTCATCTGGGGAAGCATGGTGGATGACCTCTCGCGCGTCTTATACAGCAACTCCGACGACGGTGGGGAAACCTGGAGCGTTCCGCATCCCCTGGATAAATCTAGCGAACAGGGCGGCGCCGCGGAACCAGACGTAGCGACCGACGGCGGGGACCACATCTACGCAGTATGGGTGGAATACAACGGGCTGCACCTGGCCCATTCCGGCGATGGCGGCACAACCTGGCCGATCGCGTCTACGCCGATCGTGACCACGACCGGCCGGCTGCATACTCCCGCCCTCGCGGTGGATGCGACAGGGACGCTGCATCTGGCATGGCAGGAGATCATTCCAGATGCCGAACCGGCGGTGTGCTACGCCCGCTCCACCGATCATGGCGTCACCTGGACGCCGCGCCATTGCTTCGACAGCCCGGTGGCCCGCCTCACGCAGTCGCTCCCCGATGTGGCGGTTAACCCGCTCAACGCGCACGTACACGTCGTCTGGGAGCAAACCAGCGGCAATGAAACCGGCATCTACCACGCACTTTCCAGCGACGGCGGCGACACGTGGGGCGCAGCGCAGCGTCTCAGCGGAGACAATGACGCAACCTGGCCGGCCGTCGCCGTCAACACCACCGGCCTGGCCTACGTGGTGTGGGAACAAAACCCAGACGCGCAGGAAATTTACTACACCCAATCCACCGATGGCGTGCTCTGGAGCACGCCGAGCCGCGTCAACGATTTCTGGCGCGGAACCTCGCACTATCATCCGGCGATCGCTGCCGGTGATACACCGCACGTCCTGTGGACGCTGGAGGATGCCCAGGGCGTCAGCGACATCTATGCAGCGGCGCTCGCCACACCCCAACCCATCACCATCCCCGCTTCCGAAGTGGCCGTGAGTCTGGATGGACTCTGCAGTGTGAAAGATGAATACTGGGATGCTCTTCGGGTCGAGTTCTCCGACTTCGGCTACACGCGCACCATCTACATGCAGCACGACGGCGCGAACCTTTACGTGTGTATGAATGCCTTCCACGGGGGATTCGATGCGGATCGGGCGGGCGTCGTCTATCTGGATACCGACGGCGCGCGCGAAACCCAGGCCGAGGCCGACGACTACGCGCTCAAGGTGAACTTTGTGGAAGGGACGCTGGGCGCGCAGAGCAGTTGGTTCGGCAGCGGCGATCCCACCCATCCCTACAGTCCCACCGACGCGCTGCTCGGCTGGACGGGCGTGGCGACGTACACGGGTGTCGTCGGACAGATCGGCTCCGATGTGGCCGAATACCGCATTCCCCTAACGTTGACCGGCGGCTTGTGCGGCGCGCCCTTCGGCCTGGCGGTGTATCATCAGGGCTACACAGGCGGGAGTTTCACGCCTTATGGCTGGCCGGGCAACCAGTTCTATGACGAGCCGCGCACCTGGCAAGCCGCTTACTACGCGGGCGCGCCGTGCCCCGATCCAACCCGCCTGCCCGTCTTCAAACTACAGCCACCGCGAGTCACCCCGGAAGATGCCCAGGACCTCGCCGGACGGCTGGAGGGCATCACCACGACCGAGGTGCTCACCGGCGATACACACGCCGGCACGGGGCGGTTGCTGGTCGTGGATCCGGGCCACGGGACACAGCTTGAGCTACTCACGGCCAGCGGTGGCTTGCTGGCCTCGAACCCCACCCTCGCGTTTGGGCAGGGCGCGCCGATGATGAATCCAAGGGCGGGCAATCCCTCGCGGCTGGCGTGCCAGTTCCTCCTGCTCAACAGCTTGTTCACCGGACAAACGCCGGATTTTGCGCAGAACTGCGATAGTCCGGCCACGCTCGGCTACAACATCACCCTGATCAAACAGACGATGTTCACGCCGCCGACACAGGCGGTGGCGCCGACCACCGCGCCGGTGGAGGAAATCATTGGCGTCATGGTCCAGGTCCCGGTCGGTGTGATGCTCAACACGTTCGAGGTGCCGACGACGCAGGTCAACGCGCCACAATTCGCTCCGCAGCCGGAACCGCCAGGGATGTCTCTTCCCTTCGACGGACCCGGCGGCCACCTCTCGCTGATCTTCCTCAGCACCGATCCCGCCAGCGGCCTGCCCTCGCTGGATAGCTCTGTGCCCGGTTTGGGCGCGCTGGCTGCACCGTCGTTGGGGCGGCTGATGCATCCATTCGGCATGTTCGAGGCCGTCTCCCGCGCCCAGGCCACGCAACAGGCCCTGGCGCGCGTCCAGCAGAGTCTACCGCAAGCCACCAATATCCAGCTCGGCGACGGGGAACTCATCTACTACCTGGGCGACCCGGCTGCGCCGCAATCGCTCGTCCTGCCGATGTGGGCTTTCCACAACGTCACGGCGACTATCGACGGTGAGGTCGCGGCGGTGCGCGGCTTCTACGTGCCGGCAGTGGAAGGGTTGACGCCTATCGTGACGATTGTGACGCCAGTGGAAGGTGCCGTCCACGCGCTCGTGCGCCCGCTGACCGTCACGGCGACCATCGCCAAAGGCAGCGGACCGTACACGTACACGCTGTCGCGCGACGATGGCACGGTGTTGCGCACAGGCGTGACGAACGGCGCACTGACTTTGCCGGACGTGATGATCTCCGGCATCCGCAGCGCAGAGCCGGTAAGCCTCACCCTGCGCCTCGACGCCACCGACACGAACGGGGTGAATGGCTGGACGACGGTGAACTTACAGCCGGTCATCGTCAACATCTACCTGCCGCTCGTACTGCGCGCTTTCGACGGCGGCGGGATGACATTGAGCCTGCCGCATCCTGCCGCGCCACTCGCCAACTACGACGTGGGCGTCGAGTGGGTCGGCGACTACCCGCCGCTTGGCCCCGGCGGCAATGACATTCCGATGACTGTGCCGGACGCCAACGGCTTCTACAATCAACTGCGGGCTTACGGCTGGGGGCACGCGCTCAAATACGGCGAGACCTCGGCCTGGGAGAAAGACTGGCGGGATTGCTCGCTCGGCGGCATTGACTGCACCTACGGCGTCGAGGAGGCTGAGTTTATGTACTTCGCCGGTCACGGCAGCCCGGCGCACATTTACTTCTCCTCCAACAAAGACAGCAGCAACTTCTATGGCGCCAACGCGCGTTATCAGAACACGCGCTGGATCGGCTTCGCCTCGTGCCAGACCTTGCGCGCCGGCCCCTATGTCGGCACGGGCAACCCGCCGCTCACCTACTGGTTCAATGCGTTCCATGGCGTGCACATGCTGCTTGGCTTCCACAGCAATATGGGCGACATTGCTTTTGGCGGGCCATTGGGTTACAACCTGCAAGAACACTGCTTCCTGTGGTGGTGCTCGCAACTCACCATCCGCGAGGCGTGGGTGAAGACGGCCTTCGATATGAACGCAGGCAAGCCGGCTTACCTCTACGCGGTGGGGACGAACGGCGTCAATCCGGTGAACAACAAGCTGCCCAGGGGCAATGGCGGCTCTTTAGGCCGGCCTTACCCGGTGGCCTCGTGGCATTGGGTGTGGTGGGAGTAACTCCCTACTTTCGATCAACCTTCCGGGAAGTCGAACGGCTTCCCGGAAGGTGAAAAAAGGTGAGGGTTGCGGACGATTCACCGAATCATCATCGTGATCTGGGTGTTTGTGCTGGTATGGGGAGCGGGCGTCTCTGGATGTGGCTCAGAATCAGGCGCGCCGGCCTCTGCGCCTCCCATGGATCCGCTGTTGCAGCCGTTCCAGGTCACCCCGATCACGCACGCGCCCCTCACGCCGGGTCTTCCGCCGCCTCACCCGCGCCGCGAGTTGTCCTTCCGCTACGCCGCGCACACGACTTTCCTCGACGAAATCATCGCGCCGGTCGTCGCCGAGGGCAGCTTCGACACGGTGGTGCAGGTGTTCCCCTGGCGCGATCTCCACCCCGAACCGGACCGCTACGACTGGGACCCCGCCGATTATATGGTGCGTATGGCCCACGCGCAGCACCTCGATCTGGTAGTGCGGCTCGATATGCCGCCGGCATGGGCGATTCTGCCGGAGGAATACAGCCACGGCGGTATCCCCTTCGACCTGAACGCCTACGCCGATTTCGTCGCTGCCGTCGCTGAGCGCTACCGGGGCTACGTGCTCGGCTACATCGTCTGGAATGAGCCGAATCTGGCCGCCGAGTGGTCGCGCTCCGGCGGCGACCTCAACCAACATTGGGAATCCTTCGACGGCTGGGTGGCCCGGCCAGACGATTACGTCTACGTGCTGTGTATGGCCTACGAGCGCATCCGTGCCGCCGACCCCGACGCGCTGGTCGTCGCCGCCGGGATGGCCCCGACCAACGAAATGTCCCCACGGGCCATCGACGACCGGGAGTTCCTGCACGGGATGTACGCCGCCGGCGCACAGGATTGCTTCGACGTGCTCAGCGTCCACGACTACGGCTACGGCCTCTCCCCGGAAGCCCCCCGCGAGATGTACGACGGGCTGAACCTGGCGCGCATCCTCGACGTGCGCGACATTATGTTGAGCTACGGCGACGACAGACCGGTTTGGATCACCGAATTGGGCTATACCATCCAGCCCGGCATGCACCCCTACGTGACCGAGGAAGACCAGGCCGCGTACCTCGTCGGCGCTTTGCGGCGCGTGCAGCGGGAATGGCCGTGGGTGGAGATGTTCACCGTGTGGAATCTGTGCTACGGCTTGCCGCTCGACAGCGAAATGGCCGGCTTCAGTCTGGTCGCGCCCGACCTGACGCCCCGGCTGGCTTATCAGGCATTACAAGAGGAGATGAAACGATGAAAAGAAGCCGATTCGAGACCATCCGTTTGACCCTATGGCTAGGCATCTTGATCGTATTGGCGTTGGGCGGATGCGGGCCCTCTGTCGATACGTCCACGCCAACGATGGCGCCCGCTACTGACTCCGTGACCGAGACCGCCCCGGCAGCGACGCTAACCGCAAACCCAACCATTCAACCTCTACGTACCCTCGCGCCTGCACTGACTCCCGTTTCAACCATTTTGGCTGCATGTCCCACGCCTATTCTCGAGTCGTCAATCATCCACCGGGATAATGATACGGGATGGCGGCATTATTGGAACTCTTCCAGCCAGCAAGTGTCTGTCAAAACTCTCGCCATTGACGGTCCGTGGTTGTGGATCGCTACTACGAAAGGGGTAATCCGGCTCAATCAACACAGCCTGGAGTACCAACTATTTCCCAGCACCGGCACCTCGCCCGACATAGCGCTAGACCAGGTGCAGACACTGGCAGTGGACGATCAGGACCGGCTATGGGCCGGAGGTACACATGGCTTGGTGCGCTACACTGATGGCGTGGGATGGAAAGTGATCTATACCAAAGAGCCAGTTACTGAATTCGGCCTTGATAGTGATGGCAACCTCTGGTACTTCCAGATGGGCGCGCGCTACTATATGGTGTTTGCCTATCGGTTTCAGGGAGAAGAACCACCTAGCGGCGGTAATTGGGAGCCTGAACAGATCAAGTCGGACGATCCATATTGTAATTTTTGTTGGTACTGGTCGAGTTCAGATGATTCAAATCTAGATATGTTCGACTGGCGTTTCCTTGTAAATGGAGAAACTGAGCCAAACAAAAAAGGCAAAATAGATGCAAATGGCAACAAGTGGTCCTGGCAATATATAGCTGGCGAGGCGGGGCAGGCTATCTATCACAACGATCAGGCCGTACAAAGAGCCTACAGCGTCGTGCTCGCTCGGATTGGCATTTGGACTGGAGATAGCAGTGGATTGTTCTACCACAATGGACAAACGCTAAAAAGATACCGCTTTGCTGCCGACAAGGCTATGATTAACTATCCGCGTGTTTATGATCTCGCTTTCACCGCCGATGGAAGCGGCTGGGCCACCACTTCCGAGGGGCTTTTTCGCTTTAGTGAAGAGACGGAGGAGTGGGAGATGATCACAAAAGCGAGTGTGCCCATGCCTTTCGAAGATAAGCATGTTGGTCTGGTCGCGTCCGGCCAGCAGAGTATCCCATGGGTATATACCCCGCTCTATCTGCTGCATTTCAACGGTGAGTCATGGGAACAGTTGTCCATCCCAAGCAATATTTCCGGGTGTTGGGGGCATAGAAGAGCTGTGTTTGGATATCAGGGCGATTTCTGGCTAAACTGCGGTCCGTGGCGACGCTTCGATGGTCAAACCTGGGGGTACATCGAGCCACCCTGGTGGATTAATCAACCAGCTACAGATCACAATGGAAAACTCTACGCTATAGCTGACAACGGGGCCATCCTGGTTTATGATGGGACGGATTGGCAACAATTGTCTGATTGCACAGAATGTCGTAAGCCTGGCTCAAGCCCGAGCAATACGGTTGCTGTTGATGCAACCGGCAGGGTGTGGGGAGCATTCGAGCACGTTACCTATACCGATCCGTATCGCCCCCCCTGGCTTAACTACAATTCTAGCATCTGGCGTTATTCCACGGAACAAGGATGGTGCAAAATCCTGAGGCTGGACCCTGTCCCTTACGTGCGTTCTCTCTTGATCGATGCCTACGGCGATTTGTGGGTCCTACTTAGTTCTGATGAAGTCCTTCGCTGTAATCAGGAAAACTGTGAGGCGTGGCGTTTCGGCGATGACCAGCCGTTTGACGCTCCCATCACCGCTATGGCCATGGATTCCCAAGGCCGCATCTGGATCGGCGGGTATGGACTGCTCAGCGTCTACGATCCGGCGGCGGAGCGGTGACGTCGCAGCCTCACAACAGCCCCAACCACCCCGCCACCGCGTCGCCTGCGCCGGCCATGTTCAACGCGATGGGCAACAGGAGCACGCCCATCGCGTTCATGCGGCGCGATCCCCATAGCACGGGGATGAGACCGATGCCGGTGGCGACGGCGCACACCGCCAACCCGCCCCATCCCGTCATTGTGAACACCACGATGAGCAAAATCCCTAGCGTGATAAAACTGATGACGCGGTAACTCACGCGCGCCGTCAAGGCGATGACCACCCGCGTCAATCCGAGCGAGAGGAAGAACGCGAGAACACCCGCCGCCAATACCGCTGCCGTCGCCCAGTAGTAGCGTTCGGGGGTGTAGGCGCTATACTGCGTGCTTACCATCCACGCCATCCCCCCGCGCGTGAGGTGCAGCCCCGGCACGAAGAAGAGGAGGAAGCCGCCCACGTAGTAGACTACCTTCGACGCCCCTTGTGAGATGACGAAGGCGCGATCGTCATGCTGCGCCGTTGCATGCCCGGCCAGGAATCCACCGATGCCACCGGTGATCACGGGGAAGAAGGCGGCGAACATCCCGCCGAGCACGCCCGCCGCCGTCCCCTGGAAGATCGCGCCGAACGGCGCATCCACGGTGCGGGCGATGTGCTGCTGCGGCAGTTCGATGCGTGCGATGAGGTTCTGGAGCACCCACGGCACGGCGAAGAGGCCCACAAACGCCGGCAGCAGGTTTTGGTAGGCCACTTCGGTTGGCACCACCGAGCGATACATCATCACGAAGCCGAGCAGGCCGGAGAGCAGGAACGTCGCCAGCCCCGCCGTGAGCGATTTCCAGCCGTCCCACCAGCGTTTCCAGCCGGCAGGGGCGCGGTCCGTGCCTTTGGGCCACTCGGAGAGCAGCATGTAGGCGATGATGGTCCACAGAATCCACGCCATATGCGGTTGCAGAATTTCACGGATCGGCGGCAGGAGGCGCGAGGCAACCGGCGTCAGCAGCGCCAGGACCGCCAGTCCGCCCAGGCCGCCGATGCCGGTGAGGACCACGGCTTCGTAGCCGCGCTGTTGGAGCAAGTATTTCTGCCCCGGCAGGACGACGAAGACGGTGCTGTCGTCAGGGGCGGAGAGGAAGATGCTGGAAATCGTGTTCAGCATCGCGTAGCCGGTGATGAGACCGAGGAACAGAAAGGTCATCTGCTCCGGGTTCATCCACGCGGAGAGCGTCCCACTGGCGAGTAGGATGAAGCCCGCCACGTTGTAGATATGCAGCGCCGGCACCAGCGCCAACAGCGACGCCAGCAATGTTCCTGCGAGGGTCCAGAGTATCAGTTCGAGCATAGCGCATCAGTGAATGAATCAGCGAATGAATGAATCAGCGAATGGGCGAATGGCAAATCGGCGAATGGCTTACTTCTCATTTCTCATTCCCTCCTACCCGCCAATCCAACGTGGAGCGGGGAACAATTTCCAGCTCACCCCGGTATTCCTGGATGACGCCGCTGACTTCGACTTGCATTCCGGCGGTCGGCGGAGGGTCAAGGCTGGTTAAGATGTTGGTCCACAGCAGAACGGTGATGACGCCACTGCCATCGTCGAGCGGCGCCTTCGCGCCCGCGGAAAAGCCTTCCGGCGCGCCGAGAACGCCGCGCAAGCGCACAACACGCCCGGCATCGAACGTCCGCAGATCGCCCACGGCCACCCAGGGGATTTCCGGGGCCGGCGTGACGATGGTGATGTCGGCCACATCCTGCGGGACGATTTGCAGTTCCTCTGCATAAACGTCGATTTCCCCTTCGACCACGACCTCCGCGCCTACGTCGAGTGCGAGCGGGTTTTCGAGCGCCGTGTAAACGTCGTTCCACAGCACTAGCACTATCTGCGCCGTGCCATCGTCGAGCGTCGCTTTCATCCCCCCGTTGAAGCCCTCCATCGCCACGACGCGCCCTTGGAGGCGCAGCCAGCTTCCGGCGGCGTCGGGCGTAACCGCGCTCAACGTGGTCACAGGGACGGCAGCAGTTTCCGGCGGGGCAGCGGAAAGCACGATGTCCGCTACCGTCGCCGGGACGATTTGCGGCGTATCCTTGTAGAGACTTACCGCCCCGACCACGTCAATCCCCTGTCCTTCGACGATCTCCGGCAACGCGCCGGTGAGCGCTACCGTCGTCCCGTCCACGGCGACGATCACCTCACCGGAGTCGTCGCGCACGGTGATGAGCGTCATCCCGGCGTAGGGCACGCGCACCCCGCGCACTTCGCCCACGATGCGCACGCGCTGCCCGGCATCCAGAGGCGTGAGCGTGCCCGCTTTTACCGTCACCGGCTCCGGACGATGCAATTCGAGATGCTCCGCTACGTTCAGCGTCATCGCCACGTAGTCTTCGCGGATGCGCAAGGTGCCGGCGACGGTCACATCATCGCCCAGCGCGGGGACCATCCCCGACGCCAGAAGCGCCTCCGTCACGTCGCGGTACGATGTGACATGGACCTCGCCGGTGCCGTCGTCGAGCCAAAACGCCAGGTAGCCGCTCGTCGGGTCGTAAGTGACGCTACGTGAGACATGCCCGGCGATGCGCACGTAGGCCATGTTCATCGTCCCCAGCGCATCGGCGGCGGAGACGGTGGGGATGTCCATGCGACGCGCCAGCCACCACAGCGCGAGCAATCCCACCGTCGCTAACAAAATCGCCGCGAGCTTGACGGCGCGCACGGGAAGACGACCGCTGAGTTGCGCGCCACAGTAAGGACACGTGGCATAAGGCCCCACAAAACGTCCGCAACTCGGACAATGCGCACTCGAAGGCGCCGTTGCTGTTATGTGTTTATCTTCTTCAGACATATATTGCCTCTTTAGTATGGAGTACGGAGTATGGGAGTGGCAAGAACTAAACATTTTCTCCGGCCTTCCACTCTTTACTCTTCACTACTTTACTCTTCACTACTTTACTCTTCCACCTTCCACACCAATTCGTGCTGGCGCTGCCAGGTGCGGTAGTGGAAGCCGGTGAAGGCAGGGAGCAAGGGATCATCGGTGGGCAGGTTGATGATGTAGCCTCCCAGATCGGGACGGGCGCTGTGCATTGCCGTCAACAATGTCTGCGCTACCGACAGCCGCTGAGGATGTCCGGGGTCAACACCGATATCCATCACCACGTGGTTGCCGTGTTGCAGGTGATAGAGCACGTAGCCGACCAGCCGGGCGCCGTCCCAAAATCCCAGCGCGCGGAAATCCCCCTGACGATGTTGCAATGACGCCAGTTGCCGCTGCCAGGGTGAGCGCACTTCATGAAATGCTGCATAAGACGCCAGGGCAACGCCGGAGGGAATCGGGGCGACGCCGGGAGGCAAGGGGGCCGGATCGAAAGTCCCGGGTCCGAGGGTGAGTACCAACAAATCACGTTCCCAGACGAAGCCCAACTGCTGATATAAGGCCAGGCCGGCTTCATTCTGCGCCAAAACTTCGAGCTGCAGGGTCTGAAGTCCTGTGGCCTGAGCTGTTGCCTGAAGGCGCTTTATCAGCCGCTGCGCAATTCCATGCCGCCGCCAGGGTGCGATAACACCCACGCCACTGACCCAGCCGGCATTGTCCCGGATCGAGAGCAGTGCAATCCCCACCGGCATGTCGTCGATCACAGCGACAACCGATTTGCACAGGTTCATATCCTCAGTATAGCACATCTGCTCAAATTGCTCCTCGTTCATCCAGACGGGGAGGTAGTAATGGGCGTATGCCTGGTTGAGCAAAATCACCAGGCGGTCATGAGATAATTCTGCAGCCGGGATCACATGGATCGAGAGTGCGGTAGTTTTGTCCATACTTTGCCAGACATTCCAGAGAAATGCTGTATCTATTCAGGCTAGTAAACCCGGCGAAGCGACTTATTCCCCCGAGTAGGTTTGGCGCTGATTTTGGTATGCCGGGCGCTTTTGGATGGCGAGCCAGGCGTGTTTCTATCAGCCCGTTCCCCCTGCCCCCCTTCCCTGGGGCAGGGGGTGTGGCAGGCGGCTTCGCCGCCTGCCACACCCCCGCTTTTTTGCCCCCTTCTCCTCCGCTTGCGGGGGAGAAGGGGGTTGGGGGATGAGAGAGTCATCGCCGATGGCCGAAGTGTCACCCCATGGTGCACCATCCTTAAAGTCCTGTTCGTAACCTGGCAAGGGCGGCTGAATAGTTACATTGAAAGTCAGGAAATCCGTCGACGAATTTTCATGCCGTCAGGTGGCTGATATAAGGTTGCAGGACCGGGAAGAGATGCCGATAGACTTCCTCGTACAGCCGGGAGTAAATTCCATGGCGCGCTGCGTCGGGCATAAACGGCTCCGACGCGCGGCGCGTCATGGCCTCTGCCGCCGCGTGCACAGTGGGGAATAGCCCCACCCCGGTCGCCGCCAGGATGCCTGCGCCAAGCGCGGTCGCTTCCGTTACGGCGGCCCGGTAGACGGGTTTACCGGTCACATCAGCGATGATTCGAAGCCAACGAGTGCTCTGAGCACCGCCACCCAGCGCCACGTAGCTCTCCACAGGTTGCCCGAGCGCCGCCTCTACGCCCTCGGTGGCCAGACGCTGCTCAAAGGCAATCCCCTCAAGGATGGCGCGGTAAAGATGCGCTCGCGTGTGCACGCCGCGCCACCCTACAACAATCCCGCTCGCGGCAGCATCCCAATACGGATTCAATACCGAATTCCAGTAAGGGACGAGCATCAGTCCCTCCGCGCCGGGTGGAATGTCAGCTATCGCTTCATCGTACAACATTTCGACGGTGGGGACGGGAGATGGTTCGAGCGTACCGCTGCTCGATTCGCCGGCTGGCGCATTCATCTCTCCACCCATCTTCTCCACAAACCACGCAATGGTGTACGCCCCGCCGAGGAGCACCGTTTCCAGACTGTAGCTGCCGGGGACAGCACCGCTCAGCGTGCGAAAGGCACGGTCGGTCACGTAGACGTCCGTGAACGTCCCGGAGACAACGGACGTCCCCAGGTTGAGGTACGCTTGACCCGGTTGCATGATGCCCACGCCCAGTCCACCCGCCTGTCCATCGCCAACGCCCGCCACAACCGGCAGACCCACGGGCAAGCCGGTGAGCGCGGCAGCTTCCGGCGTCACCTGTCCCACCACCGCGCCGGGGGGATAAGTCTCCGGCATTTGTTGCGGTCGAACGCCGAGGTAGGCCAGCAGGTCCACATCCCACCCGTGAGTGCGCATATCGAACAGACCGGTAGGATCGACGCAGCCCCATCCGGTTCGATAATGTCCGGTCATCTCATCAATGAGGAACGCGGCGACGTCAAGGTATTTCGCCGTGTGCGCGAAAACGTCAGGCTCGTACTTGTGGAGCCAGGCTATCTTGCCCAGCATGAGGTTGACGGAGAGCGGCTTACCGGTTTCCCGGTGAATGCGTTCTGCACCATACTCCCGGTCGATGGAGGGCAGCAAGTCACGAGCGCGTTCGTCCATCCACACCAGGGCCGGACGCAGTGGCGCTCCTGTTTCATCCACGGGCACGAATGTCTCACGCTGCGGCGCGATGCACAGCGCGGCGATGCAGGAAGCATCCACGTGGGCAACCGCCGCGCGAATCGCCTGTACGCACGCCTCCCACCATGCTTCGGCGGGCTGCTCGTGCCAGCCCGGATGCGGCATCCACAACGGCACCATGGCGCGTCCCACGGCGAGCGCGATGCCGCGTGTATCCCACACCATTGCTTTGCACGCGGTGGTACTGCTGTCAATGCCCAGGATCAGATCGTGAGTCACAGCAACGCCTCAAAACGCCTCAAAAGGATTGCTCCCTGTACCAGAGGATGGGCGCTATTTCTCCGCCGCGCGGGGGATCCAGACGCGCATCGCCCCCGCGCCACGATTCGCCCAGGCATAATACGGCACGGCGGTCAACGTCGCGTCGCGGTAGGGCACGGTCCGATTGGACACGGGCAGGTAGAGGTGATCTTTCCACGGGCCTGGTCCGGCAACTTTCCCCGGTATCTCAACGGCCACCACGCCGCCCAGCAGGTCAGGACGCCGGACGGCTTGCAGGGGCTTGCCGGGGTCAAGGCACACATCCAGCAAATCAACGTCCGGCTGATCGACTTCTTCCAGGCAGTAGATCAGCGGCCCGCGCTGGATGACGACGCAATCGCGCACGGCGTCCACGCGGGGATGCGCTTCGACGAGCATGGGGGGCATCGCCAGCTCAAGCTCAATCACATCTCCCGCCTTCCAGATCTGTCGGACGGTCGCCATATGGTTCTCGATCACGAATGGCTCGACAGGCTCGCCGTTGACGCCAAGCATCGCCCCCTTGCACCATTCTGGCACCCGCAGGGCCAATGTCCAGGCCGCGTCGGTGGTCTCCACGATAGTGACGCGCACTTTGCCGTCCCAGGGATAGTCAGTTTCGACCCGCAAGGTTGCGCGCGGGCCGCCCTGGGCCTCCCCGGTTGTTATGGTCACAGGCATATACTGGTAGATCTGGAGACCCTCTCCATTAACCGTCGCCGCGTAGTGCGCGACCACCGCAATCTGACGCATGACGTTCGGCGGACAGCAGGCGCAACCATACCATTCCGGACGCTCGATCCCGCCCCGGCTCTGCAAAGGGTTGACGTAGAAATAGCGGCTGCCATCCAGCGATACACCGCTGAGGAATCCGTTGTAAAGGGAGCGCTCCAACACATCGGCGAAACGGGCTTCGCCGGTGGCGAGCAGCATACGCCAGTTCCACATCATCGCGGCGATGGCGGCGCACGTCTCGCAGTAACAATGATCGGTGGGGAGATCGTAAGCCGGACCGAACGCCTCGCCGTGCGGTTGAGCGCCAAACCCACCGGTGACATGCATCTTGCGCGTGGTCATGTCGTACCACAGCCGTTCGAGCGCAGCGATCAGCGTTGGATCCCCGGTTTCCATGTAAACATCGGTCACGCCGGCGGTGAGATAAAGCTGGCGCACGGCGTGACCTTCGACCATGCTGGCTTCACGCACGGGCACACGATCCTGGTGATAGGCGGGGCCGAATTGGCCGTAGCCCCCCATCTTGTTTTTGCCACGCTGATCCACGAAAAAGGACGCCAGGTCGAGATAACGCCGGGTGCCGGTTTCACGGTACAACTCCACCAGCGCCAACTCAATCTCCGGATGCCCCGGCGCGCCGGGGCGCTTATCCGGGCCGAAGACCGTGGCGATGTGATCGGCAAAGCGGCAGGCTACGTCTAACAGCCGCCGGTCGGCGGTGGCACGGTGCATCGCCACCGCCGCCTCGAAGAGATGCCCCGCGCAGTACAATTCGTGATCGTGATCCAGGTTCGTCCAGCGTTGATCCGGCTTATTCACCTGGTAATAGGAATTGAGATACCCATCGGGCTGCTGCGCGGCGACAATCAAGCCGATGACTTCGTCCGCCATGTGCTCCACTTCCGGGTCGCGGACGTTCGCCAGATCGTAGGCCGCCGCTTCGAGCCATTTATACACGTCCGAATCCATGAACACGGGGCCCGAGTATTCCCCCTCGCCGGTGCCGCCCGCCAGCCGCAGGTTGTTGAAGTTGCCGGCGCGTTCCAACTGACGGTAGCCATGCGGCAGACTCACCTGCCGGTTGACCGTCTGCTTGTTCAGCCAAAAACCATCTGTGACCGCTACACTGCCCACAGGCAGTGAACGCTGCCGGGCATAAGGACTCGAACGTGTCGTGACGTGCATGATAACCTCCCGATAAGAAAAAATTTTTGCCGGTTCACTTTTCAACCTATTATAACCCAATATGAATTTTCGTTCCAACCTCCCAAAGGTGCAGGTGTGCGGGAAATTATCTCGAATAATCCGAAATTGCCTATTGACAAATAAGCTTATATGGAGTAAAATGTAATCGATTTCAGAAACCGTTTTCTGAAATCGATTTCTGCAAATACTTGCAAAACAGGCTCCTCGTGTAAGGTCATAGAACATGGCACGTAAGACTATCGCGGATGTGGCGCGCCTGGCTACTGTTTCCAAAGCCACGGTCAGCCGTGTGCTGGCCGGGCAGGACAAATACATCCGCCCAGAGACCCGCCGACGGGTTCTAAAGGCCATTGATGAACTGGGTTACCGGCCAAGCGACACGGCGCGGAGCCTCAAATCGAAGCGTAGCTGTACTCTAGGCGTTGTGGGGTACGGTTTGGAATTCTTCGGGCCCTCCTGTACGATCTCCGGCATCGAACAAGAAGCCAGTGAGCTGGGCTACACGTTGCTTCTGCATCTGATCCGCCAGCCAGAGAACAATAATGTTGAAGAACTCTTGGAGAAGATGCAATCGCGTTATGTGGATGGCATCATTTGGGCGGTGCCGGAGATCGGTAACAATCACGCCTGGTTGGACGACAAGACGCGCTGGCCTTCCGTACCCATCATCTTCCTCAGCGCCGAGCCGCGCCCGGATCGATTTGTGGCGGTAGTGGACAACTACAACGGCGGGCTGATGGCGACCCGCCATCTGATCGCCCAGGGATGCCAAAACATCGGCTTGATCAGCGGGCCGTTGGATTGGTGGGAAGCACGCCAGCGCAAACTCGGCTGGAAAGACGCTCTGGAAAGCGTCGGATTGCCCCGCCAGGAGGGATTTGTGGTCGAAGGGAATTGGTCAGCCACCAGCGGCGAATATGGTCTGATGCAACTGTTGAGCCATCACCCTGAAATCGATGGCGTCGTGGTCAGCAATGACCGGATGGCGGTAGGCGCCTTCAAGACGGCCCAACAGTTAGGCCGGCACATTCCTGAGGACCTCGCCATTATTGGCTACGATGATGTCCAAGACGCCGAGTATTTCTCGCCGCCCCTCTCCACGATACGCCAGGATATGATCGAATTGGGTCGCCTCGCGGTTAGAAAGCTAGGGCAGGTCATCGAAGCCCAGCACAACGATATTGTCTGTCCGCCCGAAGCCGTTATCCTGCAACCGGAACTTATCGTACGCACCAGCTCACTTTTGAACAAAGGAGGGGACGTTTATGGGGGTTGACAAGTACACCATCGGCGTGGATTATGGGACCGCCTCAGGGCGCGCCCTTTTGGTCAATGTGGCGACCGGTGAAGAGGCCGCGAGCGCCGTCCATCCCTACGGCGACGGCGTGATCGACACGCACCTCCCCGGCAGTGATAAGCCGCTTCCACCTGATTTTGCGTTACAAAACCCTCAAGACTATATCACCGTGCTGCAAGAGACCGTTCCCGCCGTCCTGCGCCAAAGTGGTGTTGCGCCGGAAGATGTCATCGGCATCGGCACAGACTTCACCGCCTGCACCATGCTGCCCGTCGATGTCACAGGGACGCCCCTCTGCATGTTGCCGGCATGGCGCGACAACCCCTACGCCTGGGTCAAGATTTGGAAACATCACGCCGCACAGCCGGAGGCCAATGCGCTCAATAAAACGGCGCACCAGCGCGGTGAGACCTGGATCAACCTCTACGGCGGTAAGATTTCGTCCGAATGGCTCATTCCCAAGATTTGGGAGACACTGAACAAAGCACCGGAAGTTTATGCGGCCGCGGACCGTTATCTCGAAGCCGCAGACTGGATTGTACTGCAACTCACCGGCGAAGAAAAACGCAATGCCTGTACCGCCGGTTACAAAGCGCTCTGGAACAAGCGCAGTGGCTACCCCAGCGACGATTTTTTCGCCGCGCTCGACCGACGCCTGCGCGATGTAGTCGACAGCAAACTGTCGCGCGACATTTATCCTCTGGGAGAACGCGCCGGAACGCTGACGGCGGAGATGGCCGCATTGACCGGCCTCAGGCCCGGCATTGCCGTGCCGGTCGGCAATGTCGACGCTCACGTTGCTGTCCCGGCTGCTACCGTCGTCGGCCCCGGGCAGATGGTAGCGATCATGGGTACGTCCACATGCCTGATGGCGCTGGGTGAGCAGGAACACATCATTGAAGGGATGTGCGGTGTGGTGGAAGACGGAATCATCCCCGGATTTTACGGCTTCGAAGCGGGGCAATCATGCGTGGGCGATCACTTCGCCTGGTTTGTCGAGAACGGCGTGCCGCCGGCCTATCACGAGGAGGCCGCGCGCCGTGGGCTGACCGTCCACCAGTGGCTGGAAACATTGGCGGCGCGCCAAAAGCCCGGCGAACACGGACTGCTGGCGCTGGACTGGTGGAATGGCAATCGTTCCATCCTGGTGGACGCGGATTTGACAGGGCTGCTCCTGGGGGCCACCCTGGCGACTCGCCCCGAAGACATCTACCGCGCGTTGATCGAGGCCACCGCCTACGGCGCGCGTATCATCATTGAATCTTTCCAGGCGGCGGGTGTCCCGGTGAATGAGATTGTTGCCTGTGGAGGTTTGCCGGGGCGGAATCACTTGTTGATGCAGATCTACGCCGACGTGACCGGACGGGAGATCAAGGTCGCCGCTACTGAGCAGGCTGGGGCGCTTGGCGCGGCGATGTTCGCGGCGGTGGCAGCCGGCAAAGCGGCGGGGGGGTATCAAACCATCTTCGAGGCGGCGCAGGCGATGGCCCATCTGCAAGATATAACCTACAAGCCCATCCCGGCGCACAAGGCGGTCTACGATCAACTTTACGCCGAGTACGTCAAACTGCACGATTATTTTGGGCGGGGGGCCAACGATGTGATGAAGCGTTTGAAGTCGCTGCGTCAGCAGGTGGTAGCCAATGGTTAGGTTTTCTTCAAAGAGGCAAAGGAGGTGCAAAGCAAAACAATAGGCGAGATTGGAAAAAGAAGTGCCTGCTCAGGGATTGCCGTTTCTAAGCAGACACTTCCGGTCAGGCGACACAGCCTTGATATGAGGCTCTATCGCATGCTCATTATATCACATACATCTCCGTAAGGAGAACCCAATATATAAGGAGAGAGGATCATGTTTCGCTTCAAAAAACACATTTTCCTGTTTGTCGTGACTGCTATGATTCTGGCAGCCTGTGGTGGCAGCGCCACTCCTACGCCGGCAAAAAAAGCCAGTTGTGCACCCAACTGCAAATATACCGATATGACCTTTTGCTATCCGCAGCTCGGTGCTGAGAGCGACTGGCGCACGGCGAACACCGCTTCTTTCAAGGAGACTGCCGGTGAATATGGCGTGCGCTTGATTTTCTCGGATGCCCAGCAGAAGCAGGAAAACCAGATTTCTGCTATGCGCTCATGCATCCAGCAAGAAGTCGATGTGATCGGCCTTCCGCCAGTGGTCGAAGATGGGTGGGAAGCTGTTTTGACAGAAGCCAAGAACGCCGGCATCCCTGTCATTATCGTAGACCGCAGTGTCAGCGCCGATCCATCCCTGTATGCGGCGCATATCGGTTCTGACATGGTTCTGGAAGGCGAACGCGCTGCTGAGGAGTTCAATAAAGCGATGCCCAATGGAGGCGCTGTGCTCGAGTTGTCCGGAACGACAGGCTCTGGGGCAGCCGTTGGACGCGCGAAAGGCTTCCGCAACAAACTCAATGCCAATATTACGATTCTTGATTCTCAGACTGGCAACTTCACGCGGGCTGAGGCCCTCCCGGTGATGCAGGCTTTCCTGCAGAAATACAAACCCGGCGTTGATTTCCAGGGCATCTTCATCCACAATGACGATATGGGCATTGGTGCCATCGAAGCGCTCAAGGCTGCGGGCGTCAAACCTGGCGATCTCTTCATTGTCTCCGTGGACGGCACGCGCGGCGGCTTCCAGGCCATGGTGGATGGCTGGTTCCAGGCTGATGTGGAATGCAATCCACTCCTGGGACCTCAGGTCATGGAAATGGCTTTGAAGCTCATGAATGGTCAACCGGTTGACCGGGAAGTGCTCACCAACGAGACGGTCTATTACCCGGATAATGCGGCTGAGTTACTGCCGACTCGCAAGTATTAAACTACACAGTGCGGTCGCGGTAAACGCGCGAAGACGCACCTGGTCGATAGAGAAGCGGCGCGATAAGACGTCGCTTCTCTATCCTGGATAAAACAATTTCGGTTCTTCAGGATTTCGCAGGGTCGAAATAAAAAAACAGCCACGGATTGCCCAGATTGACACGCAAAGTATAAAAAGTCAGTGCAATCCGTGTCATCTGTGACAAAAGCTGAAGCTGTTTTTCCATCGCCACGTAAAGTCCCAGAGAACCACCATTTCGGGCAGGTGACTTCCATGAACGATGCAATAGATGTAGTCAAAATGTTGGGAATCACGAAATACTTTCCAGGCGTGATTGCGCTCGAAGATGTCGACTTTGTATTGCGAAAGGGAGAAATCCACGCTCTGGTAGGAGAAAATGGGGCCGGAAAATCCACGCTGATCAAGGTCTTGACGGGCGTGGAACAGCCGGATAAAGGCACCATTGAGCTTGATAATAAAATTGTGCAGGTGCACTCTCCCCAACATTCCCAGGAACTTGGCATCAGTACGGTTTATCAGGAGGTCAATCTCTGTACTAATATCTCCGTTGCCGAGAACATCATGCTCGGGCGGGAGCCGCGTCGCTTCGGGAGTATTCGCTGGCAAAGGATGAATGAACTGGCTCAAAAGGCGATCAACCGCTTGAGCATTGACGTCGATGTGACCCAGCCACTGGGGAATTATTCTGTTGCCATCCAACAGATGGTGGCCATTACGCGCGCGCTGGAAGTCCTGTCGGCTAAAGTGCTGATTTTAGACGAACCGACCTCTAGCCTGGATATTCACGAAACGAATTTGCTCTTCGATGTCATGCGCAAACTAAGGAACGAGGGCCTGGGCATCATCTTCATCACGCATTTTCTCGATCAGGTGTACCAGATAGCGGATCGGATTACGGTCCTGCGGAACGGCAAGCTGGTAGGTACTTATGAGGCTTCTTCTCTGCCCCGCGTTGAACTGGTCGCCAAAATGCTGGGACGCAGTTTGACGGAGCTGGATGCCATGTCAAAAGTAAAATCTCCAGAAGCAGAGAAAAAGGACAGGCTCCCTGTGGTGGAAGCCAAAGGACTGGGGCTGGCGAGGTCCCTGGAGCCGGTGGATCTGGAATTGTATGCGCATGAAGTTTTGGGTATTGCCGGATTGTTAGGTTCTGGACGCACGGAGATGGCGCGTTTGATTTTTGGCATCGATGCTCCAGATAACGGCTCTCTCCTCGTTGAGGGCAAGAAGGTGAATAAATTTTCTCCCCTTGAATCGCTGAAGCGGGGGATTGCCCTGTGTCCCGAAGATCGTAAGGCAGAGGGAGTGGTGGGGGATCTGACCGTCCGTGAAAATATCATCCTGGCATTGCAGGCGCGTTACGGGTGGTTCAAATTTCTCTCCCCCCAAAAGCAAAGTGAAATCGCCGACAGGTATATTCAGTTGTTAGGAATTGCTACGCCTTCTCCTGAACAGTTGGTCAAGAATTTGAGCGGCGGCAATCAACAGAAAGTCATCCTGGCCCGTTGGCTGGCAACGAATCCCACGGTGCTCATTTTGGATGAACCGACTCGCGGAATCGACGTGGGCGCCAAAACAGAGATTCAAAAACTGGTGATGCAATTGGCGGAGGAGGGCAAATCATGTGTGTTTATCTCCTCTGAATTGGAAGAAGTCATGCGGGTCAGCGACCGTGTGGCCGTCCTGCGGGATCGCAAAAAGGTTGCCGAATATGCCGGTGACGTAGATGAGAAAACCCTCATTCAAGCTATGGCAGGAGAAGCATGAAAAAGACAGCATTGCTTAAAAAAATCCGTGACAGCCAGTTATTCTGGCCACTTGTGGCCTGGGTGCTCATTCTCATTTTCAATGCCATTGTGGAGCCTGGGTTTTTTAGACTCGGCATCATCGAAGACCCCGTCTACGGAAAACACTTGTACGGCAATCTGATTGACATCTTCAATAATGGAGCGCCCCTGATGTTGGTGGCTATCGGGATGACGCTGGTGATTGCCACGGGCGGCGTTGATCTTTCGGTGGGCGCCGTCATTGCTATTTCAGCGGCGATGGGCGCCGTTTTAATCAATCCGGCGCTGGGGAATCAACTGATCACGAACGACATCTTGACCAGAAACGCCACCAACACCCCCCTACCTCTCATCATCCTCGCCGATCTTGCCGCCGGGACGTTATGCGGCTTATGGAACGGCTTATTGGTTTCCAGAGCCAGAATCCAACCGATGGTGGCTACGTTGATCTTGATGGTGGCCGGTCGTGGCATTGCCCAACTCATTACCAATGGGCAAATCATGACGATTTATTACACGCCCTATTTCTGGTTTGGCAATGGCTATATCCTGGGTTTGCCGGTCTCGATTTATATTGTAGCGGTCGTCTTGCTCCTGGCCTGGCTATTGGTGCGTAAGACCGCCATCGGTCTGTTCATTGAATCGGTCGGGATCAATGCCAAATCCACGTTCTACAGTGGCATCAACGAGAAAAACGTCAAACTATTAGCCTATGCCTTCTGCGGGTTTTGTGGCGCGATCGCCGGCCTCATTCTCAGTTCCTATGTCCACAGCGCCGATGGCAATAACAATGGTTTGAACTATGAGTTGGATGCTATCCTGGCGGTCGTCATGGGAGGGACGTTGATGACAGGCGGACGTTTCTCCATGCTGGCCAGTGTGATTGGCGCGGTCGTCATCTGGACCTTCACGGTGACGGTTTATAGCCTGGGTGTGCCGGCCAATGCCCTGTTAGCTGCCAAAGCCGTATTGGTCTTGCTGGTGATCTTGCTCTACTCCGATTACTCCCGCCGTTTGATGAATCGATTATTCGAGCGCAGAGGTTCTCAACATGATACAGCGCATTAAAACCTTCGTTGTGCGACATGGTTCCCTGCTCTTAACCCTCGCGGTTTTTCTGCTGGTTTACTTTATAGGCGGTCGGCTGTATCCTACCATGCGGAAGCCCCAGGTGTTTTTCAATCTGTTCATTAACGACAGCAGTCTGCTCCTGGTTTCGATTGGGATGACGATGGTGATCCTGAGCGGCGGGGGCGGGATCGATCTTTCGGTGGGCGGGGTGATTGCCTTGGTCAGCACTGCTTCCGCGGCATTACTGCGGAGCGGTGTAAGTCCTTACCTCGTCCTCCCGTTGATGATCCTCTTGGGCGTCGCTTTGGGGAGTCTGATGGGCTGGATTATTCAATATCTCAAAGTCCAGCCTTTTATTGCGACCTTGATGGGTCTTTTCTTCACCCGCGGCATGGCTTACATTATCAGTCTGACGTCCGTGACCATTACGAATGAGCTGTACAAGACCTTTGCCCTGACGCCGATCTATATCCCCTTTATCCCCAAAGCGTACATCTACCCTACCACCCTGGTTGGCCCCATCATGTTATTGGTGGCCATTTACTTGAGCTTTTTCACCCGCTTTGGCCGCACGATCTATGCCATGGGCAATAACGAACAATCCGCCCTGCTGATGGGTCTGCCGGTCGCTCGTACCAAGGTGATGGTTTACGCTTTCAGCGGCTTATGTTCAGCTCTGGCCGGGATTGTCTTCAGCATGTCCTTGCTGGCAGGTTATGGACAGTTTGCCACCGGCATGGAACTGGACGCTATCGCCTCGGTCGTGATCGGAGGAACGTCGCTCAGCGGCGGCGTCGGCAATGTCCTCGGCACCTTGTTGGGTGTTCTGATTCACGGCACGATTGTGTCCATCCTGCAATTCAATGGTACATTGAGTTCATGGTGGACCAGAATTGGCGTGGGTGTACTGACTTTGATCGCGATCGGCATTCAAAGCCTATTCTCTATCCGGACGAAGCGCTCATAAAGAAACGCCATCGACAGCAGCCAAAAACGAGACGTGCCGCGGCATCTTTACCAACGGGCGCGTTGTTCTTCCGCAAATCCGAGCAGGTCGCGGACCTCCACAACTTGCCCATCGTCCAGCCGCACATGACCGGTGTAGCGCCCGAACATCTGGTGCACCTCGCTGGTAATGACGACCATAGCCGTGCGCGCGATGCGCTCTTTGAACGGTGTAAACGTCAACTCCAGCCGCCCCTCACTGTCGGTAAAATGCCACGGGCGCATATACTCGCCGGCATGATAATCGAAGCGGACCTGCTCCAGCTTGTGGATGCGCCCATCGAGAATCACACCGTTCTCGGTAGCGCGACTCAGATCGCCAAAACCGCAGCCCAGGTTCAGACCGATGGTGCGTCCATCCGGCAGGAAGCCGGAAGCACTGGCCCAATTCCAAAAACTCTGATACTCCCACACCCCACGCCCCCAATCCAATGATCCCAGGCTCTCATGGGGACGCAGCTCTTCGTGCAGAGCGCCGTAGTGGATGTAACCCTGCGCCGCCAGACAGTTGATCTTGCGGTTGTAGTAAAACCGCCTGGCGCCAATAGGGATGACGATCGTCATGGATTCGTGACCCGGCGGGCAGGTCAGAGCGATCTCGGCCTTGATGCCGCGTCCCTGATGGTATCCAGGCCAATCCACAAAAATGTGCCGCTCGCCGTCTGCCACGTTAAAGCGCAAGGACATTTTCCGGTTGGCAAAGACGGTCTCGCCGGCCTCACTGCTGCGGGGCAAGCGGATGCCCTTCCCCAAAGGGATGACCAGGCCCTCTTCGTGCAAATCGCCGCTGGCGAAATCCAACGTGTAGACGAAGACATTGCCTGCGTAGCCGAGGTCGGCGACGGTAGCCGAGAAAAAACGCTGCGGCGTGAAAATCGCGTAATAGTCCCACCGCTTGAGGCGAAACCGCTGCAAGAAACGCAGCGTGTAGAAATGGGCGTTCTCGAGATTACACTCCAGCAATGGCTGACGCGCCCAGCCAACTTGCGTCAAAGCCCCTTGCGCGTCCAATAAGGGGCCGGGTTGTATCAATTCAATTTGCATCGTTGATACCTCTCATTGATGTATTGATGTTCGCATTTCCTGCGTTGAGTGATCCGCCGGAGAAGCCTTTTCGGTTGCCGACGCCGGCCCCCTTATTCGCCGCCTTCAAGAGGGCGCACCTCCACACGAATCTGGGTGAATCCTAACGAACGCAGAAAGTTTTCTATGTAAATGACGCCAGTTTTCTCAGCCTGGTCGAGAATGTCGCGCTCCAGCGCCCAACTGACAAGCTGTTGTTCGGCCAGACGGCGCGCAGCGGTCTCCAGGTCGGGGTCGGGACGGCGAAGAAGCCCCGTCTCGCGCTCGTAGACGAAGGTGCCTGCGTTGTCGATGCGGCTATAGAGAATCTCCGGCGGCGGCAGGAAGATCAACACCGTCGTCCCCAGCACCACGATGTCATCCTCTGTCACCTTCGTCAGATCGAAACCTGCTACCACTTCTCCCTCGGCAATCAACATCAGCCGGTCGCGGGAAAGGCGCTCTAACAAACCTGACGGCTCATCCTCGACGCGCACGATGTCGCGCATGGTGTACTGGACGGTTTCCAGCCTCCCGAAAGCGTTGATGCCGGTGATGATGGCTATCGGTGTGGGGGTAGGCGTGGACGTGGGCAAAGGCGTGGCCGTGGGCGTGGGCGTCGGCGTGGCCGTGCACGTCGGGGTCAGCGTTGGACGGGCCGTCGGTAGAACAGGCGTCGGCGTTGGCCGGATGGAGGCTGGCGTGGGGGCGTTCTTCGCCGCAGACGTCTGTTGCAGCAATGAGATGCCCCCGACGACCCCCAACGTCAGGCAGACAACGACGATGACCAACACACCAAGCTGCCAGACAGGCCAGCCACGGATTTCACGTCGCCACAGTGTCATAATCTCTCCCGATAAGCGAAACTACGCGAAAACCAACGTACCAGTTACTGCTGTCGGGCGCGAGACGGTTACGATAGGCACAGCGCGCGGCCTCGCGTCCATAGTTGAACGACCCGCCGCGCAGTATACGGTGCATCCTGACGTCCGCATCCAGAGCCTCACGTCCATCGGTCGGGTTGTAGGGATACTTGAACAACGGCTCAGGCCCGCCACTGCCCCACAGACTGCGCGTCCACTCCCAGACATTGCCGGCCATGTCCAATACACCATAAGGACTGGCGCCCAGCGGATAAGCCGTCACCGGCGTGGTGGCATCCCGACGATTTTCCTTCGTATTACAACGTTTGCCATCCCACAGATTGCCCCACGGGTAGATGCGCCCATCCGCGCCGCGCGCCCCTTTCTCCCACTCGGCCTCGCTCGGCAGGGTATAAGGTTTCCCCGTCACCGCAGTAAGCCAGCGGCAATAAGCGAGCGCGTCATACCACGAGACGCCGACCACGGGATGGTCGGCGTCCGTGGCAGGAAGGACGCCGTCCGGCCAATACGCCGGCGGGCGATATTTTGTGGCCTGCACAAAAGCCTCATACTGCTGGTTCGTCACCGGCGTCTTCGCCAGCTCATAAGCGGGGAGCGTCAACGTGTGCTGCGGCTGCTCGTCCGCCGGGGAAAATTCGCTCTTGCGCGGATCACTGCCCATCACAAAAGCACCCGCGGGGATGAGGATGATCTCCGGTTCAAACGGCTGCCGAGCCGGGCGAACCTCTGCCGGCTCGATCACAGCCCGTTCCCCCGCTGCGGACGTGGGGAGATCACGTTCCGGCACGATGACCGGCGCAGCAAGAGGTGTGATCGTGTCCCAGGGCACATCGGGGCGCCATTCACGGCCTACGTCGAGCAAGCGGTCTATCTGATGGCGGCGTTCGAGATACAGCAGTAAACTCCGCGCTTTGCCAGCCTTCTCCTCTCCGGGCAGTCTTTCATCATCCACGCCCAGATGGAAACACAGCGTCCGCAGTTCTTCGAGACTAAAACGCTCCACCAACAGCCTATGCAGAATGCTCAACCGGCTATCGGGCGTATCCTCCGGAGGAGGAGCCGACAGCAACTCCGGCTGCGGCGGACATTTCTCACGTCCGCCGGCCCGCATATCGAACAGCGCGCCATCCGCAGCGCGCATATACAACACCGGGATGCCCCACTCCACGGAGTGCGGCGCAGCGATGCTGATGGCCTGGCGGGCTTCGGTCGTCGCCGTATCCACGGGCAGACCATCGGCCAGGGCTTCGTAGAACGCCCGCGCAAATTCGATGGCCGCGCGGTCGGTGATGGGATACTGCATCGCCAGCACTGCCGGAAGTCCACGGCGCACCAGGATCGAGGCCGTGCTGGAAAAAATGTCGTGGGCACTGCCGTGTGCTCCTTCACAGGCATTAAGCACCGCCAGGCGCAGGTCGCGGTGATCGGCCAGCAGTCGTCCCAAGTGCGTCGCGCTCAGGCGATGTGCCTCACCCGTTTCATCGGCTAGCGCCACGAATCCCTCCTCGGTCGTGCGGTCGAATCCGCCGTGCCCGATGAAGTGAAAGACATGCCAGGGGCCATCGTGCATCACACGCTGCAGGTCACGCCAGGTTTGTCCCTCCAGCCAGGTCAAGGCGACCCAGCCCGCCGCACACAAATCGGCCAGGGCAGTCTCCATCCGTTGCTTCTCCAACGTCACATCCAACGGCGGTAGACCGTGGGGACTCACCGCCATCCCCAGAATGCGCAGGGGCAGGTCGGCGCGCAATGGCGTCACGGGCTGCGGCAATTCAAGGTAACGCACCAGCGGCGTCGTGCGTGAGAGGCACACGTACTCGGCGTTGCGCGGATCGTAGGCGAATTCCCACGGCAATATAGCCAACTCTGGCGGTTGCACGCGCAGTTTGAGGCGCAAGCCTTTGCCCTGTGACGCAGCTTCGCGCTGGCTCACGTCGTAGCGGCTGCGCCCTTCGCCGGAGAACAGCATCCCGAACAGCGCCCGGCCAAAATCTTGCACGGCCTGATCCTCCGGGGCGAGTATTTGCCGTCGGACTCCCCCGGCGCGCAGCAAGGCGATTTGCAGCGCCTGAAGGCGGTTTTCCAGCTCCAGTTCGCCGAAAGGGAACGTTGCCATCTCGCGGGCTTCGCCTGCCGGGGAACGCAACACCGTCACCGGGTACAACTGTCCTTCGCCGGGGCCAATTTCAAGTTCAAAGTCTAAATAATCCAAGCGCCTACGCCTCGCAGATGCCGGTCAGGATAAAATCACATGCATAACAGCGATAACTCTCTTGAAGACGGTCCTTCTCACCACCCAGGACACTCAAAGCTAAAAATCTCTTGTGTCCTTTGTAGCCGGTATGGTTTTTTTCAGTGCAGTCAGCGATATTATACAATGGTGTCGCCAGAAACGAAAGCTGGCTATATAAATCTTTGAAAGTGTGGTAAACTCATCTGGCAATCAAAACAGTGAATGGCGGAAGGCTTGAATCTAGGGAGCGTATGTTCGAGTCGTGCCGCCCCAGTCATATCGAGAATGGGGGTGAAGTATGCAGGCATCCCTGACACGCATAACGGTTTATGCAACTCAATTGGCGCAGTCTGCGCGGAGTAATGTATAAACCAGCGCCCTTCTTGTACGGTAATGCGGGTGTCAAACATGTCAATCACCTTTCTTTTGGCGGCGTTATCTGGCTCATCTATGCCTCTGGCAACATCCGCTGCAAACTGTAGGGTCGCGTCAATTGCTTCATCAGTAAGTCGTCGATTTGCCAATATTGCCGTTAGTTCATCACGTCGAGTTTCGAGCGCCTTATACCGTTCATTTAATGCGGTCATTTTGTCCTGAATTACCTTCTCGACCAGCCCTGTCGCTTTTGTGAGCGCTGCTGCTAGTTGCGTTGCCTCTGCTTCGGCCTCGAGGATTAGGGTGTTGACGGATTCCAGTTCTTGTCGCTTGGGTTCTTGCTCTTCCAGTTCGAGTTGTTGTGCCCTTTGTAATTTGGCCTTGAAGGTTTCCGGGTTGCGCAGTATGTCGAGGTAGAATTCCCACACGGCAGTTTCGAGCTTTTCAGCATCAGCAAATTTCTCATAGCACGTACGCTCCTCCAGGTTTGCAAAATACGAGCGTGCGACTGAGCAAATGTAGTAGCTGTGTGGATTTTTGGGATTTAGCGTCGCGCCTGACATGATGCGTCCACAACCACATCTCACAATCCCGGTGAGCAGATAATCGCGTTTACCATTACGTTTTGCTTTGCGAGAATTACGCTCTTTCTGGATTTGTGCCAGTTCCCAGGTTGTTAAGTCTATGATTGACGGTACCTGAATGATAAAATCCTCTTCCTCAGTCGCTTTGTAATGCCATTCGCCCTTGTAAGTTGGATTTGATAACATCCGGGAAATCGTTGTAGTATTCCAAATGTGTTGCGCGCGTTTGCGTTGTCTATTGCTTGGCGCAGGTATCCCCGCTTCACTTAGGCGTTTAGCAATGGCATACAAAGACATTGTGGATTTCTCCTCGTATCCTTGTGTATACCATTGAAAGATTAGCCGTACTACCGCTGCTTGGTCTTCATTTACGACAAAATTGATAGCGCGTCCTTTCTCATCGCGTAGATATTCGTATCCGTATGCCGGTTCACCCGCAGCGACCACTAACCCTTCAGTAGCTTTGCGTTGCTTGCCGCGCATAGAACGTTCACGGATCTTGGCGCGTTCGTCACTACCTTGCCAGCCACGAATCACAAGCATAATGTCATACTCACTTGTTACTCGTCCCAGGTCGAGGCAATGCACTTCTACACCCGCCCGCAACAATTCGCGGATCGTTACCAACAGGTCTACCACATCACGTGAAAGGCGATCTACATTCTGGACGACCAACGCATCCGCCTGGCGTTGCCGCAATGTGGTCCAAGCTGTCGCTCCTGCTGGACGATCACTGAAGGCCCGTGCACCTGATACTCCGTCATCGATTAATTCACTTACCACGGTCATCCCGTGGATTTCGGCGTACTTGTGCCCGGCTTCGATTTGCGCCGCCAGTGAAAAGCCTCTTTCTGCCTGGTCATCAGTGCTTACCCTTGCGTATACAATCGCTCTTTTCTTCATTTTGGCCTCTCCTTGCAGGGCATCGACTCTCATCAATGAAAGTCGATGCTCCGCTTTGCCTTAAAGAGCTGTGTAGACCGTTCCGCGACAACGGCCTTGTCTTCGCAAGAGACCACGTTGCACAAGGTCAACCAGGTCCAGGCGCAGCGTTTCTGCCGTGACTTTTGGATAAACCTGTTGCAGGTCGCCATTGGTAATGTGTCCCCGTTGTTGCACCTTGGCGAGGGCCTGCTGCTGGCGTTCGTTCAGGCGCTTTTGCGGTTGAATCCGTTCTGCCAGGATGCTGTCTTGTGCTTGTTGACCGTCTGCGCCAAGAACTTCGGCTTTCTCGTTTGCCGTCAGGTGCAAGGCATCGCAAATGTCCGCGAGGAATGTGACAGCGGGGGCTTCGAGTGTGGTCCAGGGTTCTGGCGATGTTCCGGCTTCGAGTGCTTCACGGAAGCGGCGTAGGCGGTTTACCACGGCCTGGTGATGCTTTCCAGCGATAAACTGTTCGGCGCGTTCCCACAGGGAAGGGCCGACTTTGACCAATTGCATTTGATAAACGTCCATTTGTGTCCTCCATTGGTTGATTCTGTGCTAGAATGGAGGTAGAGGCTCCGCGTGCCGGCAAGCTCTGACGGAACCTCTACCGAGTGCCCCGGCCTTGTGTCGGGGCGCTTCTCTTTTCGTTTTGTAATGTTTCATCATCCAATTCGTCCAGCGCGATTCGCGCCAGGTTACCGAGCATTCCTTCATAATATGTCGTCTCACCGCACTGGACTGTCACCCGTTGTTCATAGTTGCGACGGATGTATGTCGGGATGTCTGCTCCGGCTACGCCTATTCCACGAAAGAGACCCTCAAGCATCGCCGTGGCTTCCCAGAGTGGGATGTGCGAGTTCCAGCAAAGCTGGCCTTCTCCGTAGTCGTAGGTCAATACCCATTCTGATTGCTCTCCTACCAGGTTTGTCACTTGCACCTCCTTGATTTCTGTTTTAGAACGCAAAAACGGCTTGTCAGCGCCATTGATAGAGCGACAGACAAGCCGTTTGACTTGTAGAAAAGCGTTCCCCGCATATAATGCGGGTAGCCTTGCTGTTGCTCGCTCAACAGCTGGGTTAGAGCCGTGTGGGTGCGCCAACACCTGCACGGCTCGATTACGTCCTAGTGGACGTTTATGGCTTACCTAATAACGACTCCTTCGACTGATTGTCATCCTCTGAAATCCAATCTCGCAAAAGCTGGCGTAGGATATGGCTTAGCGGAATGTCTAACCGCGCCGCCTTCTCCTTGGCCGCTTCTGCTGTTTTTGCATCAACCCGAAACCTGATGTCGTCGTCTTTTTTAACCACAGTGTATCTCCGTTGTTGTTACATATCTATTATACACCCATTGTCAAGAGGGTGCAAGAGCCGCCGTGCAGATATTCGATTGTCAAAGTAAGGATGCTGCTAAGTTCCCATAGGCGGGAAGATCATCAAAACGCTATATCGGATCAGTCCAGGTTTTCGTGTGTATCCGTTAGTAACTCGTCACCTGCCTTGTTCATCGCCGCCTGTGCCGCGGCGCGTTCTTCGGCCTCCCGAAGTTGCCGTCCGCGACGGGCAAGGATGCGGATCGCTTCCACTACCGGGTCGTAGGGTAGGGGGCGGCTGACCGCGTTTTGTGGTGCCGGACGATTCGCGGCATTCTGTGTATCGGTTTTTGTTTCTACCATGCTCTGACTTCTCTCCTTGATTTGAAATAAAAAAAGGGGAGGACCGGGAACCGAAGTTCCAAGTCCTCCCCTTTCATTTCCCTTCCGGTTTCCCGGTCAGGACGCCGCAGGCTTGAAGGCTTCCTGCGGTTCGGAGCGCTTAGCCCCAGACCTTTTCACGGTGATTGTTCACCGCTATACCATAATTATACCATACATGACATGCCAAAATCAAGGGGTGTTTTGATGATTCGATACGATAATCGTGCAAGAGATATTTACAGAGCCTACACACAATGCCCCGCACACGAATACTCTGTTTATTATAGATGGTCCGATTCCATAGAACGCGATTCGTGTGCGCGTGGGCGTGGTTCGTGTGCGCCTTTTTCACTATCTACCTCATTTAGGCGACGGTGATTTATGCGATTTCGCATCCTGCTTATGCGATGCACTGACAACATAATCTTTATAACGACGTCACAGCCTGCTGCAAATCTGCGTCCAATCGTGCTAAATCCACCAGCATCGCGCCGTGCGCTTCGGCCTCGCTTCGGGCTGCCTCGGTAAATCCGGCGCGAGCAAAGAAGGCGTAATGCACCTGCCAGGCTTTTCCTGTTTCGGGCAACGTCTGCACGACCTTCGTCGTCTTCTCCTCAATCAATTCCCGGATCACGTCCCGTCCGACGGCATCCGTACCCCACTTGCACTCTCCTAGCAAAAGCGCCTTCTCACGCCAGTTGATCGCTACGACGTCCACCTGCACGCCGCGACTCCAATGGCTTCCCACGTCTTCTGCCTCGAAGGGCAATTGTCCCACACGGCTTTGCTGCGCTACCCACTGACGGCACAACTCTTCGAACGCCGTCATACCCACAAACGCGCGCAGTTCTTCGCGTACGTGCGTCAGAATGGGTTCCGCACGATAGGGCAGCTCGCTGTAGTGCGGCGCGATGAAACGGAAGTAGAAGCGGAAGTACGGATCGATCAGATGATAACGCCCCGTGCGCGCCTGCCGCCGTTTCGCGGGGGGAACAGTCGCGGGCAAGCGCCGCTCCACCAGGTAAAGTTCACCCAGACGGGCGAGATATGCCGAGAGATGCGCTTTGCCAATCAGCGCAGCGTTGGAGATCTCCGTCAATGTGTGCGCGCCTGCGCCGATAGCCTTGAGAATCGCCAGGTGATTGGTCGGTTCGCGGACCTCGTCATAGAGCAAAAAGGTTGGCTCGGCGACGAACATGCTGCCCGGCGCCAACATCACATCGCGGACGTTGTCGCTCAATGAGCGCGTCGGGTCGAGCCATTCGAGATACGCTGGCACGCCACCGACCACAGCGTAGGCTGCGACACGCTCCTCTGCCGACCAGCGGGGTAAGAACTCAGTCAGGCTGGCAAACGGGAGCGCGCGCAAATGCCACTGCCCGGTCAACCGCCCAAAGAGCGGCGATTGGCGTGCTTGTAACGTCTCCATTGCGTGAACGTGCGAACCGCACAGCACCAGCACGACTTGCGTGTTCTTGAATTGCTGATCCCAGGCGTGCTGTAACGAGGAGAGCATTGCTGGATCGGATTCGGCAGCGTAGGTGAATTCGTCCAGGATGAGAATGTGACGGCGACCAGCCAGCACGGCAGCGATGGCCTGCCAGCAAGCATCCCAGGTATCGAAGGCGGCGGCCTGCGCCGGTTCGACGCCTAACACCCGCGCGAATAGCTTGCGGCGCTGCAACATCGCTGGTTCTTTTTCGGCGGCCCAATAGGTTGAGGAGACGCCGGCTTGTTCAGCCCAATGGCGCAGGAGCACAGTCTTGCCCACGCGCCGGCGGCCATACAGCAGGAGGAACTGGGCCGGTGTCGGACGCTGGCGCGCCAACACGTCATTGAGAAACGCCAACTCGGCTTGACGATCTACGAACATACGCCACCTTCTTTCTGATAAGCCACATTCAGATTAGTATAATTTGCTCGTGGTCTATTTCTATTATACAACGGTTTACTTTTCTGACGCGTAGCGAGCAGTCAATGTTTATGCAATATCCGTAATTGGTGCGCCGCAGCATGGTTTCGATAGTCCGACAGGTCCACCAACTCCTCTTTGATAGTCGGGGCGCAACTGGACCGTGAGCCGGCGATAGCCATACGTTGGCAAGGGCGCATCTGTGACCAGGAACGCTTTCTTCTTCAAGGCGTTCGGCGTGCCCGTCCACGAGGCCGGCGGGGTGTTGTAGATGTGCTGAATTGTTGGGCCGCGTACTCTATTGAACAACGTCGTTTTTTGTCCCTTACCGGATTTGGGGTTATACTGGGGACAGATTGCCTATTGGATGGTATCGGTGATGACAATAGCCTTCGCAGTGATAAACGATTGGGGCGTGGGTGTGGCTGAGATTGATAGCGAAATCGTAGGGCTGGCACACTGCGACCAAAGTGAAAACCCTCGGTCAGCCCAACACAATGGAGGTGAGACTCAATGGCTACGATTACAAACGGTCATGAACGCGCAGAACTCAGTCTAAGCATTGAGGTGTTGGGGTATATGGATCCTGATGGGGGAATGATTATGCACGGGCCGATGGGTTTTTTCCCCCCTGTCGTGTATGTGGAAGTCACATATCGAGCGAACAATGTTGTCTATTTACAAACCCGCCTGTTGACGCCGCGACATTCCCTGCTTATGTGGCCAAAAGCTATCGAAGTCAAGATGTATGATTTGGAGGAACTTGTTCTCGCCTTTGGTATGGAAAGTCCAGAGTTCGAGATGTGGGTGCAAAAGGTCCATGTGGAAAACGAGGACGATCCGCCGGAAGAAGCTTTATATACCCTGGATGCTTTCATCGACACCGCTACTTTGCCGGGAGGAGAGATGGTGACCTTCGATGGATTGCAGATTCACTTCAGTGGGTTGCGCGGTCACGAACTCATGGCATTTGCGCGGACTTTGGCGAAGGAAGTGGAGTCAGCGCCCCTTATAACACTTGGTGAAGGGGCGAACAGTGTATAGAAATGGACAGTGATTCTCGATACTCCTGGCTGGCGGAGCACATCTGTCAAGCTAGTTGGGAAGGTTTGAGGAGGGAGAAGGCTAGTGACTCTGTACTTGATCCCTTTTGTTAGCGTTGAACCTGACTTGGCCGAGCGGGAAACGCGCTCAATTATGATTCTCGAACGGCAAAACGGCATTCCACCGGGCAATTACGGCCTACTCGAATTCTATTGTCCCGATCCGGCGTGTGATTGTCGCCGCGTGATGCTCAACGTAGCCGAAGAACGGCATCCAACACGTTTTCTGGCTGCTATCAGCTATGGCTTTGATCGCGACGATCCGGAGGCCGGGCCATTTCTCGATCCCCTCAATACGCAATGTCGTTATGCGCCGGCGCTGCTGAATCTGGTGTCCGAGGTCGTGCTGTCTGATCGTCGTTATCTGGCGCGTTTGGAACGGCACTATCACATCGTTAAAGAGGCGGCGGCCAATCCTAAACACCCGGCTTATCAAGAGCTGCAAGAGGCCATCGGCAGTGAGCCGGAAGCGTTGCTTGAGTCCCTGCGTGCCATTGATAGCGGGGACAATCTTCGCGCTCTGAGCGCGCCGCCGGTGGGCCGCAACGATCCGTGCCCGTGTGGTAGCGGCAAGAAATACAAGCAGTGTTGTGGTCGGAGATGAGATGAATCAGACAAACAAGGAACGTATTAGCGAGCTACCCAAGGGGTTTGACCGGCACGGAGATAGAAAGTAGTGTATAATGTAGCAGAGAACAAATGTTCTGTTTTGACAAATTTCGCCCGGTGTGTATACTCGTCCTGTTGATCAATGACAACATATTAATCCTGATATTGCAAATTTACTGGTAGAGATGAACAGCAGTGACGAGAAAACACTTCCAAACCCCATAAATCTGCAAATAGGCGGCATAGCTCCCAATGTTCTGAGAGAACTCTCCGGCATTTATCCCACCTTTGTTAGCGCCTTCAAGGAGTTGGTCAGTAACTCTTACGATGCCGACGCTACATTGGTGAACATTCATCTATCGCCTGATGCAAGCGTGATTACAGTCGGAGACAATGGCGTGGGAATGACGCTTCTTGAATTTCAGCAGGAGTACATCCGCATTGGGGGAAGCGCGCGGCGCAACCATGGGGGCTTGACTCCTGGTGGGCGAAAGCCAATCGGTCGGAAAGGTATTGGATTTCTGGCTATAGCGCGGTATTGTCACACTGTTGAGATTCGCTCGCATACCCAGAAGGTAGAAAACTTTACTAAAAAGGTCTCGTTGTCCGGTCTGGCTGAGAATCAAGCGCGGATTCCTGTTTTAGAGGGACACTTAGCAGAAGTCTATGCATCCTTGATGACAATAAAGAGGATACGGTGTGGGGATTCTGAGTTACTACCAACTGATTATGCTGTTGAGGGTGCAAGCGTTGTGTTAGCGAAAGAAGCATGGTGCAACTTCACCGATGACATTTTAGTGATTGACTATGTTGTTGATAATCATGCTCTGGAACTAAAAGCGGCCATTGATTATGATTACTTGATGGGGCTAGGCGACGCCTATAACCTGGAATCGCTTCAGGATTTTTGTCAGGTGCAGTTGAGGACCATTGCTGATGTAGACGCGCCAGCATTTACTTGCATCAAGCTACATCTCCGCGAGTTTGTCCGGCAAGAGTTACTCACCCCACAACGTCGTGGACGAGTGCGCAATATTGCCTCTGTCAGCGGCCTGGACCGTTTCCTTTGGAATCTAAGCCGCAGTATCCCGACAGAGTATGACTTATCCGCGTTGGAACTCCAGGAACACGGTTTTGAAGCTCTTGGTCTTCCAATTTCTCCACTGCCTTTTGCCGCCCAGGTGACGGGCTTCTCTGGAATATCGCGCGCGCTCAAACGTCCATTGATAGGAGATATGGATGGCGCAGAGTTC
Source organism: Anaerolineae bacterium (assembly GCA_035415725.1). Taxonomy (GTDB): domain Bacteria; phylum Chloroflexota; class Anaerolineae; order B4-G1; family SLSP01; genus DSWT01. The sequence goes on from DAOOGN010000009.1 coordinate 57,996, forward strand.
GATAACGCGGTTCTGGTTAAAAAACAACTCCTCCTCAATGACGTTGCTGGATTGAGCGCCCAAGGATATGTGCTCGGATTTCCCAATCCTATCTATCCTGCCGAGTTACGCGGAATTGCGATTCGCGTGCGTGGCGTGGAGATTGGGCCGCCGGGCTTTCTCAACGTGGACAATGATGTTCCGGTTAAGTATCGCGCGCTACTTAACCAAATCAGCGGCGAAGTCATTGTCACAGAAGGAATGGATGCTGTTACTGCCGTGATGCCGGGACGGGAGGGGTTTTATGCGGAAAGCGCCCAATTCCAGACGCTTCGCAAGCACCTGGTAGGAGATGGCGTCTCTGATTTCGGGATTCTTGGTCAGGTGCTAACGGAGCTGTGGGAACGCCAGAGTCTCGAATCCTCAGTGCAGAGCATCATTCAAGAGGCGAAACGTCGCCGTAAAACGTTCCTGGATATAACTCATGCTGTTACTGAATTGTCTGTGACTTCCTACTATGGGCGTATTCTCCAACGTTTGTCCGTTCGCACAGATATTAAGGCCAACGGATTACTTGAGGCTCCAGAACATCCGGTAGGGTTTCGGAATGTTCTCAGAGATTATGCCCTTGAGCTAACCGATTCAGAAGAGAGCGACTATCAGATTGACCCGGAACACAAAGTCGTGCGCCTCAACCGTGATATAGCGGCGACGGATATGTCGCTATACATGTTAGGGCGTGACTTTACCCTCAGTTTTCGGGAAGGAGCCTCCGACGCCTCATTATGCGAGATTGACTTCGCAACGGATACTATCTACATCAACTGGATGCACCTGACGCGCAGCAAACTGGGGGATGATATGTTTATCAAATCCACGTTGTTCTGGCGGCTGGCTTACCTTGCCGCAGCGTGTCAAACCAAATGATAATGTTACCGAAGGGCTACGGTTGAATCAACCGCAGTTAGGCCGCCTCCTTTTGAGAAAAAGATGATACCACCGTCGTCGTCGGGGCTGTGGGAACTGTGGGCAAACCGTTTTTGGGTTTGTCCACAGTTTCCACAGCCCGCAGGGCCTCTACCGCTGCGGGAAAATGATCTGGATCAGCCAACGTCTCATAGACGTTTTGTACCGCACCGGGCCGTGCATTAGGATAAGCAAACAGATGGTTGAGCGCCTTTTCGATGTCGCGGCGCAGTTGGCGCGGATTGAGGGCGTCGCGGGCCTGGCACATAGCCTGGTACTGGGCGGCATATGCGGGATTGTCGAGCGCGCCGCAGCGATCCAGGGGTGTCTGCGCCGTGTCATGGATGCGTTTCATGTAACCCTGGCGTTCGCTCGTCGGCGGCATCCAGACCTTGTCGATTGGCTTGAGCACCGGGATGAAGTAGTTGTGATACAGATACAACTGGTCATAGATCGTATTCAGATAGCGCGTTTGCATGACCGTGTCGAGACGCCGATCTCCCAACCAGCGCCGCACCACCGAACCATTCTTCTCCTCGACCAAGCGATTGTCGTTGGGGCAGCCCGGACGGCGGCGCGAGGGGTTGGTCGCGGGGTATTCGCGCTCCAGAAAGGCCAGCAGATGCGCGTTGAGGAACTCACTGCCATTGTCGGGATGCAACTCTTGCACCGGGAAAGGCAGTTGCGCAAACAGATAGCGCAGCGCATCCGCCATGACGACGTAACTGCGCCCCAGGATTGCCCGCCGCGCACTCCAACCCGTGGCTACATCGACCATCTGCACGGTGTACACGTACTCGCCCTGCGTGCTGACGCCACAGTGATGCACCAGGTCGATTTCGAAGTGCCCTGGTGCGGCGATGTCCCGGGGAATGCGATAGGCCGGGATCGCCTGCTGCTGCCGATTCGGCGACGCCGCGGGTGGGCGGCGGCGTTGCGCGGGTGGGCGGGGCGGCAAATGCCGCTCGATCGAACTGACGCTGATTTGGGCCAACTGCGCTTCCAGCTCGGGACTCCACGTCAACTCGCCGTGCTTAGCCAGGAGCCGTCCGGTACTGACCAACTGCGGCTGCAAACGCAAAGGACAGATGTAATCCAGACTCTCCCAGATAACGACCAGTGCCGTGTCCACCTCCGCTGGGTAGCTCTTCTCGCGTTCCCGGCATCGCACTTGGCGCTCGAGCGAGCCACCTAACCGCCGGATCACCGACTTGCGGTGTAAGCCCGTGTAGGCTACCATTTCATTCAGCAGCTTTTGCTTCGTCTCCCGATCGGCTTGCTGATACCGACTCTGCATACGGCTTAAGTATTGGTAACGTTCGTCTATGCTCATATCGTTTGTGACCATGGTTCTCCTCCGGTAACATTATCATTTGGTAGAACCATACCACTTCGGTAACATTTTACGTGACTTAAAGCGCGCAGATGGAAATGTGGATACAATGATGAACATGGCGCATCACTTACTGTCTATATCTGCTTGACCCTATCATGCCTAAACCACAAATTCTTTCCGCCCAAGAAGCCCTGGAACAAGTACAGGGGAAAGTGCTGCTCATCAATCCACCGGTGATTGACAGTCGTTATCCCTGGATTAAGTGGAATCAGCCCCTAGCAGTTTGTCGGAGAGAAAGTGGCCTGAGCATCAATACATACGAAGTTGA
>DAOOGN010000010.1:0-58444 GCA_035415725.1 Anaerolineae bacterium
ATTGGAGCATTTTAAGGTTCTCCCCCTTGACAACGGCATTCATCAGTGGGCGACTACGCGGCCATCGCCATTGAAAACTTCCGCATGGTCGCGGAAATCGAAGCACGGCGTGACCGCGAGAAGCGCGAGTTGCGCGACCTTTTCGAGCACTACGTCGCACCCTCGGTGGTCGAGCGCATCGTCCAACAACCCCAAAGCGTCTGCCCCGGCGGACAGAAACAGATCATCACGGTTCTTTTTGCCGACTTGCGGGGTTTCAAGACGTTCACCACGCAAGTGCCGCCCGAAGTGCTGATGAAGGTGGTCAACCGCTACCTCTCCGTTGCTGCCGACGCCGTACTGCGTGAAGAGGGCACGCTGGACAAGTTCATGGGCGACGAGGCGATGGCGTTCTTCAACGCACCGCTGCCGCAGCCCGATCACGCACTGCCCGCAGTGCGTACCGCATGGTACATTGTCAAGAACACGCGCGAATTGCATCGTTCATTGCCCCAGGCCCATCTCCTCGCTTTTGGCATTGGCATCGCCACCGGTGAGGCCATTGTCGGCAACCTGGGCGCCCAAAACATCGTCAACTTCACCGTCATCGGCCATACGGTCAACAGAGGGCATTGGCTGCAAGAGATTGCCCCGCCGAACACCATCTTGATCTGCGAGCAGACGTATGCGATGGTGCACGACCACGTGCAGGTCAAGAAGCTACCCCCGGTCGACATCAAAGGCCAGGAGCAGCCGGAGACGGTCTATGAGGTGGTGGCGCTGCGATAGTGCCAGGGAGCATACAACTTTCTTGTTTGTCAGCAGATTAGGCAGATCGAGCAGATTGTCCAGTTTGACATACCGCAATCTGCTGATAGAGAAGAACTTTCTACTGCAAGGCCTGCATAAATCGCGCCAATCGTTCTATGCCCTTCTCGATAGTCTCGGTGGCGGTGGCGTAAGAGAGCCGCACATTCGTGTCCATGCCGAAGGCAATGCCGGGCACGAGCGCTACATGCTCTTGCTCCAACAGCCGCTCGCAGAAGGTGGTCGAATCCAGACCCGTGGCGCTGATGTTAGGGAAAAGGTAAAACGCGCCGTGCGGTTTGGGACACACCAGGCCCGGAATCGCACTGATGCCCGCGTACATCAGATCGCGGCGGCGCTCGAAGGTGCCCCGCATCATCTCGACACTCTCCTGGGAGTCTTCCAAGGCGGCGATCGCGCCGTATTGCGCGAACGTGTTCGGCCCGGACGTGATGTGCGATTGGATGTCGACCGCGGCGCGGATCACGTGTTGGGGACCGGCGGCGTAGCCCAGGCGCCATCCCGTGGCGGCGTAGGCTTTGCTGAAGCCGTTGCACGTTAACGTCAGGTCGAAAATCGCCTCACCCAGGCTGCCGATGCTCACGTGGCGCAGGCCGTCGTAGATCAGCTTCTCGTAAATCTCATCGGCGACGACGGCGATACTACGTGCGACGATGACCTCCGCGAGTGCCGCAATCTCTTCCGGCGTGTAAACGGCGCCGGTCGGATTTGATGGCGAGTTGAGAAGCAACACGCGCGTCTGCGGCGTGATCGCGTCCATGAGCTGTTGCGGCGTGATCTTGAACCCGGTCGCCTCCGACGTCGGCAGAAAGGCCGGCGTCGCGCCCGCCAGTTTCACCATCTCCGAGTAGCTGACCCAGTAAGGGATGGGGATGAGCGCTTTGTCGCCGGGGCCGAGAATCGCCAGCAGTACGTTGTACAACGCCTGTTTGCCACCGGTGCTGATCATCACCTGCTCCGGGGTGTAGGGCAGGTGGTTCTCGCGGTTGAGCTTCGCGGCGACCAGCGCACGCAGTCGAGGCAGGCCGCCCGTCTGACTGTATTTGGTCTGCCCGGCGTCTAGCGCGGCTTTGGCCGCCTCGCGGATATGGGCGGGCGTGACGAAATCTGGCTCCCCCACCCCCAAGTTACACACGTCGCTACCTTGTGCAGTGAGGGCTTTGGCCTTAGCGTCTATGGCAAGCGTCATTGAAGGGGCAATCATCCTGGTTCTGTCAGATAATGGGATCATGCGGACTCCTTATCGAATGGCGAATCAGCGCATCGGGTTCTTCAGGATTTCGTGGGGTCAAAATAAGAAACCGACCACGGATTGACACGCAAAGTATACAAAATCAGTGCCATCGGTGTCATTCGTGGCAAAACTCAAACCATTTTTCCATGACCACGCCAAGTCCCCCAGAACCGCGAATCGTTATTCGTGTGCTATGATACCATAATGTTAATCAAGAAGGGTGGGACTGGATAGTGACAGATTTCTTGTCTTTGGAGACATGGGAAACGCGCGTACCCTTGATGGCGGCGGGTTACCACGGCGACCGGCACGAGCATCTCCCATGCGCTACGTTTGATCAGTTGCCCCTGCCCCGAAATGCAGCCGCTGCAAGATGAGGGTTTGCCCTATATGCCATTATCCTATATACTAACAGTCGTGACGCAGTTGCCTGTGGCTCACCGCGGAGGTCGCTGCGAACGCCGCGAAAACACGGCGTTCTCTGTGCATTCTGCGGTAGGCTCTCTTGCTGTAGCGTAAACCGCATCACTACTATACTGACAATCGGTCGGTGAAGCGTAGTCGGGATATGTTGTTGGATGCCCGACGACTTGACTATCCGATGAGCGATTACCAGACTATTGAGGAGGTTCCGATGGAATACAAACTTTTGGGTAGCACTGGCGTGAAAGTATCCGCATTGTGCTTTGGTACGATGTCTTTTGGCAATCCTGCCGATGAAGCCACGTCCGCGGCGATGTTTCATCGCTGCCGCGAGGCCGGCATCAACTTCTTCGACTGTGCCAACGTCTATCAGCACGGGCGTGCCGAGGAAATTCTGGGCAGTCTGATCGCCGATTGCCGCGAGGAAGTCGTCATCACCAGCAAGGCGCACTTCCCGATGGGCGACGACGTCAACGCGCGCGGCTCTTCGCGCAAGCATTTGATGCGCGCTGTGGAAGACAGCCTCAAGCGCCTCAACACGGACTACATCGACGTGTACTTCATGCATTGCTTCGACAACGAGACCCCGCTGGAAGAAACGCTCCGCGCACTGGATGACATGGTCGAGCAGGGCAAAATCCTCTATCCGGCGGCGAGCAATTTCGCCGCGTGGCAAATCGCCAAGGCGCTCGGCATCTCGGCGCGGCAGGGATGGTCGCCCTTCGCCTGCCTGCAACCGATGTACAACCTGGTCAAGCGTCAGGCCGAGGTCGAAATCTTGCCGCTGGCGCTCGCCGAGGGGCTAGGAGTGATCTCCTATAGCCCGCTCGGCGGCGGTCTGCTCACCGGCAAGTACGGGGTGGGACGCCGACCGGAGTCGGGTCGGCTCATCGAAAACGCGATGTATAAGACGCGCTACGGCGCGGAGTGGGTTTACCAGGTCGCCGAGGACTTCACGGCCTTGGCGCAAGAGCGGGGCTACAACCCCGTGGCGCTGGCGGTTGCCTGGGTGAGCAGTCATCCCGCCATCACCGCGCCGATCATCGGCGCGCGCAACGTGAAGCAGCTCGAAGATTCGCTGGCCTCGCTGGAGATCGATATGACGCCGGAACTGCGTGCGGAAATCTCGGCGCTCTCCCCGGAGCCGCCGCCGGCTACCGACCGCAGCGAAGAGCAGGTGGGTCTCACCTTCGCGGCGCAGTTGACGGGGAAGAAGCAGCGCAGAGATTGAAGATGGGTTGATTTTCAGATGGTGTGGATTCGGTGTATACGAGGAGTGTACTATGTCTGAAGGTATGGCTCTCAGTCAATTGAAACCGTTCTTTGCATTCCCGTTCAAGGGGACGGAGTGGCAGAAGCGGTTTATCATCGGGGCGGCACTGATGTTGGCAGGGTTTTTCATCCCGGTCATTCCGGTGATCTTCGTGTTTGGCTACATCGTGCAGGTGATGCGCCAGGCGATGGAGGGCGAAGCTCTGACGCTGCCGGAGTGGGCAGATTGGGGCAAGTTAGGCGTAGACGGTCTGCGTTACGGAGCGATCAGTCTCGTGTTTCTGCTGCCCGGCTTGCTCATCTACTTTGGCGGAATAGGGGTCTACATGCTCTCAGTGGTGCTGCCTATGTCGACGCAGACATTTGGTCAGGGGCATGGTTTTGACGTCATGCCATTTTTCTTTCTGGGCAGTGTCTTCTTGCTGTGCATAGCGATCTTTGTGGGGATGCTTTTGTCCCTTCTTGGCACGCTGCCGCTGCCGGCGGCGCTATCGCATGCCGTAACGCAGGATCAGATGGGCGCGGCGTTCCGCTTCCGCGAGTGGTGGCCGCTGCTGTGGCGGAACAAGCTCGGCTATTTCATCGCCTGGGTGCTCTGCGGCGGGCTGATGGTGGTTTTGTATTTCGGGGTCGTGTTGCTGTACTCCACCATGGTGCTGTGCATGTTCATCCCCGTGGTGAGCGCGCCACTGTTGTTCTACCTGGCGCTGGTGTGGGCGGCGGTGTTCGGGGAGACGTATCGGGAGAGTGCAACCGCCACTGCGTCCTTCTCCGACGATTTTATGATGACCCGCGATCAGCCTGAAACACAGGTGCGTGAATCTCTATTCAAATGACCTTTTCTATCGGTACCACCGCTTTCCTCCGTTGGATCGACGCGCACAATGTCTTCGATCCGCAAAATTACCTCGACTTCGTTATCGAGGGTACGGTTGTGGGCGCGGTGCATCGCCAGCGGTTGCCGCTGTTGCAGGCACAACCTGGCATCTTCCAAATCCACGATGGGCGCGTAACTCTCGATCCGCGCCTCGATACACCTGCCGCGCGGACGGAGGCCGTTGCCGGTGTGCTCGCCGAGTGGCGTGATGCTGGCCTCTTCCCCGGTTGGCGCGACGAGTTGTATCGCGTCTCCACCGCGTTCGACGCGCCGCCGCTGATGGCGCTCGAACGCGCCGCAGCATCGACCTTCGGCATTTTGCGCTACGGCGCGCATCTCAATGGCATTGTCCGTAAGAACGGGCGTCTGCATCTCTGGATCGCTCGGAGATCGTTGGATAAGCCGGAGCACCCGGGCAAGCTGGATCACATCGTTGCCGGAGGGATCCCCGCCGGGCTGAGCGCGTGGGACGTGGTCATCAAGGAGTGCCAGGAAGAGGCGAACGTCCCGCCATCACTGGCGCAGCGCGCGCGGCCCGTCAGCCTCATCAGCTATAGGCTCGACGCGAATTTCCGCCGCCACCGCGACCTGATCTTCATCTATGATCTGGAATTGCCGGAAACGTTCATCCCGCAGAACACCGACGGCGAAGTGGCAGAGTTCTACCTGTGGCCGATTGAGCAGGTTATCGAGACTGTGATCGCCACGGAGGATTTCAAGATGAACAACAACCTCGTCATCATCGACTTTTTGCTGCGCTACGGCTACGTCGGCCCGGACGATCCGCACTATGCTGTCATCGCGCAGCGGTTGCGCAGTCCGGTGACGTGGTGAAGGGTTGCGGTTACTTGACGATTCTGCGTTAACATTGTATACCTGAGGTAAGAACGCAGAGATAAGATAGAGGGGTAAATGCATGCAATGAGGGCAAAAGTATATGTGGAAACCTCAATCATCAGTTACCTCACCGCGCGTCTTATTTGTATGTATCTCAATTGGTTTTGGAGGAAATCCGTAGTGGCGATCCAGATGCAGCAACACAGCGCTTACAATCTGTTGTTGGATTACCGTTGCTCTTGTTGAACGAGGCTGCGGTAGTTTTGGCCGAAACACTGACCCGTGAGATGCCTTTGCCGCGCAAAGCCACTGCTGAGGCGCTGCATATTGCGATTGCCACCGTCAACGGTATAGATTATTTATTGACCTAGAACTGCAAACATTTGGCTAATGCGGACTGCGTGGGCGAATCGAACGCCTATGTCGTATGGCAGGCTATGAGCCGCCGGTTATTTGTACACCGCAAGAGTTGTTAGAGAGTGAGGGATAAGTCAATGTGGGAAGACAAAATTGTCACTGAAGTACGGCGCGCGCGTGAAGCCTATGCTGCGAAATATGGGTATGATTTGCGCGCGCTCTATCAGGCTTTGAAAGCACAAGAGGAGCACGAGGAACGGGAGAAGGTCGCCTTTCCGCCCAAGCATGTTGTAGCAGCCACGGAATCTGTAATAGTGCGCCTGGCAAATTCCGTCGCCTAAAAAGTAGACAGTCTGTGTTGCCACTTTTGGCCGGTTGATGACGTGGCAAACTGTCCCTTCCCTGCGAATGTGTTGACTAGATGAGCCTATCTTACCAGATCATTTGAAAATAGGACTCAGTGTCCAAAATCTTATAGGAAAGCGAGGTATACACTATGAAACAGCCCACGTTAGGCATTATTATCGGCAACCGGGGATTTTTCCCCACGCAACTCTGCGAAGAGGGACGCGCGAAGATTTTGAAGGTCTTCGAGGAAGAAGGCATTAAGCCCATCGTCCTTTCGTCGGAGGATTCACCTTACGGTTCATTGGAGACGAATGCAGCAGCGCGCAAGTGCGCCGACCTGTTCCGCGCCCACCGCGACGAGATCATCGGCGTTGTCCTCACCCTCCCCAACTTCGGCGAGGAAGGCCCTATCGCCAATGCCCTCCGCTGGGCTGAACTGAACGTGCCGGTGCTCATCCAGGCTACGCCTGATGATGTGAATCTCATGAGCATCGCCTCCCGCCGCGACTCGTTCTGCGGCAAGATGTCATCCTGCAACAACCTGAAGCAGATGGGTATCAAATACACGCTCACCACGCTCCACACGGTCGATCTGGAAAGCGAGAGCTTCCGCCAGGATTTGCGCAACTTCGTCGCCACCTGCCGCGTCGTCAGGGGCCTCAAACACGCGCGCGTTGGTATGATCGGTGCGCGTCCGGCGGCGTTCAACACCGTCCGCTTCAGCGAGAAGCTCTTCGAGCGCGCCGGCATCAGCGTCGATACGATCGATCTCTCCGAGGTTTTCGGGCGCGTCGAGCGCCTTAAGGACGACGATCCCGCCCTGGTCGCCAAACTGGAGGCGCTGAAGGCGTACCTCAAGATCAAAGATGTTCCCGGCGCAGCGCTGGTCAAGATGGCCAAGTTCGGCACGGTCGTGGATCAATGGATGGCGGACGAGGGCCTCATCGCCAGCGCGGTGCAGTGCTGGACGGCGATGGAGGAGTATTATGGCGTCGTCCCCTGCGCGATGATGAGCATGATGAGCAATAACCTTATGCCTTCCGCGTGCGAGACCGACATCGCGGGCGTGATCGGCATGGCGGCTATGGCGTTCGCCTCCGGCAAGCCGAGCGCACTGGCCGATTGGAACAACAACTACGGCGACGATCCGAACAAGGGCGTTCTTTTCCACTGCTCCAACCTGCCCAAGGATTTCTTCGCCGAGACACCCGATATGGATTACCAGGAGATCATCGCCGGGACGGTGGGGAAGGAGAACACCTTCGGCACCGTCGTGGGCCGCGTCAAGGCTGCACCGTTCACCTACACCCGCATCTCCACCGATGATTTTGAGGGCAAAATCAGGGCCTATGTGGGCGAAGGTAAACTCACCCGAGACCCGCTCAAGACCTTCGGCGGCTACGGCGTCTTCGAAATCCCCAACCTGCAAAACTTGCTGCACTACATCTGCGAGAACGGCTTCGAGCACCACGTTGCCGTCAACCTCTCGCGGACGGCAGACGCCGTGAATGAAGCGTTGAGCAAGTATTTGGGGTGGGATGTTTACTATCACAAAGGGTAAAACACAAAGGGTAAAACACAAAGGGTAACGACGTGATGAAGCGGCTGAAGGCGCGGTGGGTGGACGTGCGGAAGCTCTAGTACATCGTGGCAGAAGTCCCGCACCAGTTAGACAGGCTCGGAGCGGATCGCCAGATCCGCGATTCTTGCGCACCACGCCGGGATCTGACGATCCCTGGCAAGCATAAACTGATGAGCTATTTATGCCGCGCGGTACTAGTCCGACGCAATGATATCATTCCTGCAACGGGAGACGTACTCACATCTCCCGTTGCGGTTGGGTATAGTCTTGCAAAATGTGCACAAGCCGCAAAATCCTTTTCGTGTTCCGTACTGCACTATTGGGAAATCGTCTCTGCTGATTCGGGAGGCTGTCAATAAGGCCAACCAAAGGGGCAAGTTGATCTCATTAACATAGCGTAGGACTTACGCAAATTTCCGTTTGTAGTGGCGGCTTTAGCCGTTCTTAGCTCCTAAGAGACGCCTGAAGGCGTCACTACAAATCCCCCGCCGCTTGATTCGAGCCAGACTTGCGTAACTCCTGAGCAATCGAGCGACTGAAAGAAGAAGTCGGGGCCCACATCTTGGATCATGGAGATGCCACGGAAAGCCATTTCGAGATTCAGACGGTGCTGCAATGACGTTTGCTCGAAAAGAATGCTGGAAAGAAACATGGAACGTCCCAAAGTCGAAGAGGCGGCTGATTCCCAGGTTAAAGACTATCCCCCTTCCGTTAGCCAGGCGCGGAACGGCTCGCCCGCGCGGAGCGGATCGCCGCTTGAAGCGGATCGCCAGATCCGCGGTTCTTGCGCGCTATGCCGGGGCAAGCATTCATTGGGGAACTATTTGTGCCGCGTAGGATGAGAGTAGAAACGTGAGGCATGGAGAATATCTTAGGACTTACGCAAATTTCTGTTTGTAGTGACGGCTTTAGCCGTTCTTAGCACTACAAATCCTCCGCCGCTTGATTCGAGCCAGACTTGCGTAAGTCCTGATCTATCTCATCGCGGATCATGCCTTACAGAGGTGTATATGAAAACAACTTATGACGTTATCGTTATCGGCAGTGGGCCCGGCGGATTGGCGGCGGCGATTGCGGCCAGGCAGGGCGGGGCGGACGATGTGCTTGTCCTCGAACGCGACGTTGAACTGGGCGGCATTCTGTTGCAATGTATCCACAACGGCTTCGGTGTGGAGACTTTCAAAGAAGACCTGCCCGGCCCCAGCTACGCTCAGCGGTTTGTGGATGAAGCCAAGGCCATCGGCGTCGATTATCTCCTGGATACGATGGTGCTGGACGTGACCGCGGAGCGGCGAATGATTGTAACCAGTGGACGCATGGGGCTGATAGAATTGCAGGCACGGGCGATCATCATGGCGATGGGCTGCCGCGAGCGCACCCGCGCGCAAATTCGGATCCCCGGCCCACGGCCGGCAGGCGTCTACACGGCGGGCACGGCGCAACGCTGGGTCAACGTCGAAGGCTACATGCCCGGCAAACGCTTCGTCATCCTCGGCTCCGGCGACATCGGCATGATCATGGCGCGGCGGCTCACCTTCGAGGGTGCACAAGTCGCGGGCGTACTTGAAGTGATGCCCTATCTCACCGGGCTGAGCCGCAACTACGTCCAATGCTTGCTCGATTTCGACATCCCGCTGCATCTGTCGCACACCGTCAAGCGCATCATCGGCAGGAATCGCGTGGAGGCCGTCGAGTCGGTGGCGGTGGACGAACGCTGGCAGCCTATCCCCGGCACCGAGGAAATCATCCCCTGCGACACGCTACTGCTCTCTGTGGGTCTCATCCCGGAGAACGAGCTGTCGCTCAAAGCGGGGGTGGCGCTCGATCCCGTCACCGGCGGGCCGTATGTGGACGACGGTTTCCAGACGACTGTCCCCGGTATCTATGCCGCCGGCAACGTTGTCCACGTCTACGATCTGGTGGACTGGGTCACACAGGCAGGTAAGATCGCAGGGAAGCGAGCGGCCCAGCAAGTCACGAATCACGTATCACGGACGACGAATGACGTGCTGACGAAGGCCGGGGAGAACGTGCGCTACGTCGTGCCGCATAAAGTCAATCCGGAGACGCTCACGGAGGATAATGTGATGCTGCAAATGCGGGTGACGCGCCCGTTGGAACAACCTGTGTGCGTCGAAGTGTTCGACGGCGAGACGTTGATCACCCGGAAGAACGAGCGCTATGCCCGTCCCGGCGAGATGGTCAACATCACCTTGCGCGGGCGCGACTACGATGCCGTGCGCGCTGCCGAAAAACTCACCGTGCAAATCGTACCGCGTTAAGGCCAACTATTTGACTATCCGATTGACGACTATCCGACTCATAACAATCAGATTTTTCAGGAGATTACTATGACCGCAACCTTTACTCTCAGTGCTTTTGGCGACGAAATTGCCCCGGATTTGGAAGAACAATTGACGACGCTCAACAATTTGGGCATCGGCGGACTGGACCTGCGCGGCGCGTGGGGCAAGAACGTCGTGCGGCTGGAGGACGCCGATCTGGCGCAGGTTGTGAAGCTGTGCCATGCCCATAACGTCCACGTGGCCTGCCTGGGCAGTCCCATCGGCAAGTCACCTATCACGGAACCGCTCGATGCCGAGATCAACAACCTGACCCGCCTCTTCGAGATCGGTGAGATTGTCGGTTGCCGCCGCGTGCGCCTGTTCTCCTTCTACCCCCCTGATACCAGCACCAACGCCCATTACGACGACTATGTTGCCGAGGCCACGGCACGTCTGGCAAAGCTGACCGCAATGGCGGAGCGCGAAGGCTTCGTCCTGCTGCTCGAAAACGAGAAGGACATCGTCACCGACACACTGGCGCGTTGTGAGGCCGTCGTCAAAGCGATTAACAACCCGCACCTGCGCTTCTTGTGGGACTCGGCGAACTTTGTCCAGGTAGGCGAGGCGCGCGTCGTCGAGCGCGGCTGGCCGAGGGTCGGCGATCTCATCGGCTACGTCCACATCAAGGACGCGGTGCTCGCCGATGGACACGTCGTCCCCGCCGGGGAAGGCGACGGACAACTGCCGCTCCTGCTGACGCATCTCAAGGCCGCCGGCTATCAGGGGGTGCTCGCGTTGGAGCCGCATCTTAAGATCGCCGGGCGCAGTGCCGGCTTCAGCGGCGCAGAGGGGATGAAAATCGCCGTCACCGCACTGCGCAAAATTATGGCCGAAACCGGCTGCATCGAAACAAAATTGCTTTAGTTTTTGCCACGGATGACACGGATTGCACTGATTTTTTATACTTGGTGCGTCAATCCGTGAAATTTGGCCGGTTGCTTATTTCGACCCCATGAAATCCTGAAGCACCAAATCCGTTGACATTTCAGGAGAGCGCTATGCCCATAACCGAGAAAATGATCTGCATCACCTGCCCGATGGGGTGTTCCATAGAAGTGACCCACGAGGGTCAGACGCTGCTCAATGTGGAGGGCAACAACTGTCCGCGCGGTGCCGAATACGTGCGCCGCGAGTTGACCGATCCACGGCGCATGGCGGCGACGACGGTGCGCGTGAAGGGCGGCATCCACCCGCTGGTGCCGGTCTACACCGCGCAACCATTTCCTAAGCCACGCCTCTTCGAGCTGTTGGAAGTGCTGCGCCGGGTGGAACTCGAAGCGCCCGTGGCGCTGGGCCAGGTCGTGTTGGCGAATGCCCTGGACACCGGCATCGACATCCTCGCCAGCCGTGAGATGCCCAAAGCAAACCCGGCGCAGGACACAAATTCCCGCTGTCCTGCGTTGTGAACCTGGTGTGCTCTGGGGCTATTTTCAGAGGAGGAGAAATCTGTGAAGGGTATTTCGCATTTCGTTACGGGTGTCGCCATTGCCACTTTCTTCCCCGCTGTGGTGCGCGCGGGAGGAACGGGTTCGCTTTTGCCGGTGCTCGGCGGCATTGGCGGCATTCTGCCCGATACGATTGACTTCAAATTTGCCCGCTATTGGGAAAAATTCGACGTCGAGATTGATCCCGGCCCGGAACCGGACCCGGCGGTAATGGCCGATACCCTGGTTGCAGCGATGCAGCAAGCCTACACCTCAGGAACCGACTGTAACCTCATCGCCCATACCATGCGCGTCGGACCGGACCTCTGGCGCGAGTACGCCATCCGCTTCATCCCCGCTAGCGATGAAATCAGCGTGCGGATTGGGCCGTTGGTCAACACCGGGCAGGTCCCCTATGCCGGTTCGGAAATCGCCGGGGTGCAGGAAGTGCGCCGTAAAGTGGGCGTACCCATCAGCAACACTTACAGCGAGGAATACAAGGTCAATATCTTTTCTGGTCCGACATTTCGCTTTGCCCGCGAGGGCGACAGGTTGGCAGTGCACTTTCTCGACTGGCACCATCGTTGGACGCATAGCCTTGTTCTGGCGTTGGGCGTGGGGCTGTTGATGGGGCTGCTCGTGGGCCTGTTGAGCGGCGATTGGACTGTAGCGGGGTGGGGGGGGATGGTTACCTGGTGGGGTTACAGTGGCCATGTCCTGGAGGACCAACTGGGGCACATGGGCAGTAACCTTTTCTGGCCGCTCACGAAAAAGCGTATTCCTGGCCCAGGGCTGATCCACGCCGGTGACGCCATCCCCAATTTTCTGACAGTATGGACTTCGTTAGCGTTGATCCTTTTCAATCTGGATCGCTTTTCTACCCAGCCACGGTTGCCACAAGGACCTTATCTGCTGGGGAGCCTGGGAATCCCATGGCTGCTTTTGGGGGGCGCTTACATTCTGCAGAAACTGCGTGCGCCGCAGGGTTCACTGTCCGCCGCAGCGTTGGAACAGGCGGAGCGGATTGCCGAAGTCGAGAAGGTGGAGGTGGCGTAAGAGGAAAAATGATCGCTGCCGCGACCCCTGCTGGCGGCGGGCGCAGGGCTGATGTTCTGGAAGGGGTAAGCCTTCCTGGCCGGGTCACTGGCAATTAAGGCATTCTGCGGTAAAATTTGCTCATGCTTGGTGCGGGTCTGTTGTGGAGAAGGGAGAGCGATCAACGGGATGACGGCGGAGTTTGTGAAGAGGATGACGCCGGAAACGCTTGGCCCACATCTCATCCCCTTTCCGGCCCATGGAAACGACGGATTGGGAGAGGCTGGCTGCTCCTGACGCTCTTTTTAGCGGCTTGTGATGCGGTAGTGACCCCTCCCCCCACGCCGACCGCTTTGCCCACTGCCACGCCGCGGATACGGGTTACGGCGACGCTTGTTCCCGGCGCTTTTTTGACGCCTATTCCACCGACGGCTACCTGGACACCCTCACCTACTCCTACACCGGTGATTCATGTTGTGGCGCAAGGGGACACCCTGTTCGGCATTGCCCTGGAGTACGGTGTGAGTGTAGATGCGCTGGCCCAGGTCAACGGGATTGACTTGTCACAATATCTGCACATTGGGCAGACGTTGATCATTCCCCTGGGCACGGAAGAGGAAGCGGACGCCATGGGAATCGCAGTCCCTGTTGGAAATATGATTCTGGCGACGCCCACACCACTGCCGCTGGAAATCCGCGGCGTGGCCCTTTACCAGACGCCGGTGGGAGGGGTATGGTGCATGGGGGAAGTCGTCAACACGACCGACACGCCGGTGACCAATTTGCAGGTGCAGGTCACGCTGGTGGCGCATGACGGCACGCCACTGCTGGCGAATGTGGCATTGGCGGCGGCGGATTATCTGGCGCCGGCGGGGCGGGCGCCCTTTGCCGTCCTTTTCAAGACGCCGCCCACCGGTTATGCCGATGTGCGGGTGAGTCTGTTGCGGGGTGAAACCGTGAGTGCAATCACCGCCGGCTTCGTCCCCCTGGATGTCCTCCACACCGACGGGGCCGTTTCCGGCCCTCAATATCGCGTCAGTGGACAACTGGTCAACAACAGCGGCGCGCCGGTGCGTCGCCTTGCGGTCGTTGTGACCCTGTATGACCGCGAGGACAGAGTTACCGGTTACCGGCAAATGGCCTCCGATCCAGAGGTCACCCTGCCGGCCGGGCAGAGTCAGGAGTTCAAACTTTTGCTGACGCCTCAGGGTTTGGAGCCTCCGGCTTCTTTTCAGGTGCTGGCCTGGGGTATCCGCTAGCTGCCAATGGAGGGAGTGATGGAAAATTACTGGAAAATGCGCACCGTCATCGCCTGGCTTTTCCGTCTGGTAGCGCACGTTGAAGTGATGGGCGCGGAGCATATTCCTATGGAGGGCGGCTGCCTTCTGGTCCTCAACCACATTAGCCGTCTGGATACGCCCCTGTTGTTGATCGCCTCGCCTCGCCGCATTTATCCGTTGGTCGCCGACAAATACAAGACCTTCCCCGTTTTCAATTGGCTTCTCGGCATCAGTGAAGCGATTTGGATCAACCGCTCTGAGTTCGACCGCAACGCCTTACTGAAGTCGATTGACGTTCTCAAACGGGGCGATGTCCTGGGTATCGCGCCGGAGGGTACGCGCTCTCCGGACGGCGTATTGCGCAAGGCCAAGCCGGGCGTAGCCTTTTTGGCGGCGCGTACCGGGGCAACCATCGTCCCGGCAGGGATTACCGGAACAGCCTCGATGCTGCACGACTTCTTGCGGCTGCGCCGCATGCAAATTCGGGTGACGTTTGGGGAGTCGTTCCGGCTGCCAAAGTACGGGCGTTTATCTGCCGACGAATTAGCGGCCGCCACCGATATGATTATGGCACGGGTGGCGGCGCTCCTCCCGCCGATCTACCGCGGCGTGTATGCTGCCACCACCGCTCAGATTTAAATCCAACCGCTTTTTGACGCTAGTGAAAGTCATGGTATAATACTCATTTGCTTATCGCCATTGGACGTTTTTTATCGTCGTGACGATAACATCGTGGCGCGTCTTGTGTAGACGATGCGCGCGCGGTGGGTCAGCCACAGAAAATGTGTGAGCACAATTATGGCGGCTCCCAGGAGGGGATAGAATAGCATGTCAATAGCCAACCTTGGAGTGAAATCTTATGCGCGTATTTCCAGTGCCCTGCCCTTGCCGGGTTTGGTCGAGGTGCAGTTGCAGTCGTATACGTGGCTGCTTACGGAAGGGCTTCTGCAGCTTTTTGACGAAATTTCGCCGATTGAAAGTTTCAATGGCTTGTTGAGTCTTTATCTGCCCGGCGCCAAGGCGCAAGGGGCCGGTTTTGAACTCAACTATCGTTTTGGCGAGCCAAAGCACAGCCAGGATGAGTGTTTGGACCGCGATCTCACCTATGCGGCGCCGCTTTACGTCGATGTTGCCCTGGCCAATCGTGAAACCAGTGAGATTGTCCAACAGGAAATCTTCCTGGGCGATTTGCCTTTGATGACCGAAAATGCGACTTTCATCATCAACGGTACGGAACGGGTCGTCGTCAGCCAGCTCATCCGTTCACCCGGCGTCTATTTCGGGGCGGAAGATGATGGCGGTCGGCGTCTGGCGACGGCAAAGTTGATCCCCGACCGCGGCGCGTGGATGGAATTTGAAACGCGCAAGTCCGGTTACCTCACCTTGCGTTTCAACCGCAAGCGCACGATCCCCGTTACCATCTTCCTGCGTGCTCTGGCGGCGGTCGATGATGAGGTGCACACTCCTTTGCTCACGCGAGGGGATGATGACGAATTGCTGGCGCTGTTTGGCGAGGCCGATAACGACCCGGATCATCCCTGGATTGCCAATACCATCCGCCAGGAGCCAACGTGGGAACCGAAGCAGGAGCGGACGGTGGCTCAGGAAGCGATGATTGAATTCTATCGGCGTATGCGGCCCGGCGATCCTCCTACGCTGGAAAACGCTCAAGAATATATGGTCTCGCAGCTTTTTGACCCGCAGCGCTATAATTTGCAGCGGGTTGGACGCTACAAGCTCAACCAACGGATGCAAATTGACGTACCGGCGTCTATCCTGACGATTACGAAAGAGGACATCGTGGCGCTGGTGCGGCGCATCATCCACATCAACAATGGCGTTGCCGGTCCCGATGATATGGATCACCTGGGAAACCGCCGCGTGAAGACGGTGGGCGAACTGGTGCAGGCCAAGATCCGCGTGGGACTGGTACGGATGGAGCGGGTCGTCAAGGAGCGCATGAGCATCCGCGAAGAGTCGCCGACGCCGGTGAACCTTGTCAATATCCGCCCGGTGGTGGCTGCGATTCGTGAGTTTTTCGGCTCCAGCCAGCTATCGCAGTTTATGGAGCAGACCAATCCTCTTTCCAGCCTGACGCATAAACGCACGCTCTCGGCCTTAGGCCCTGGCGGCCTGCGGCGTGAACGGGCCGGCTTCGATGTCCGCGACGTGCATCACAGTCACTATGGGCGTATCTGCCCCATCGAAACGCCGGAAGGCCCCAACATCGGCCTGATCGGGCGTCTCTCGACGTATGGGCGGGTCAATGAGTTGGGTTTTATTGAGACACCCTATCGGCGGGTGAGCCGCACGGCGAACAACACCATGGAGCAGTTGCTGGGCGAGATCGTGCGCGAGGACGTACTTGATCCAGATAGCGGCGCAGTGGTTGCCCCCGCTAACACGGTGGTCACAGCGGAGCTGGCGGAACGCATCGCCGCGTTGCCCTTGACCGATCCCGTGAAGATTGTGCCGCGCATCACCCATGATGTAGTCTATCTTTCCGCAGACCGTGAGGAACCCTACGTCATTGCCCAGGCGAACGCGGCAGTGGATGAGCATGGGTACTTCCGCGATAAGCAGGTCGTGGTGCGTAAAGGCGAGGAGGTCGGTTTCTCCCCCCCCGAGCGCATCGACTTTATCGATGTGGCGCCAATTCAGATTGTGGGGGTTTCGGCGGCATTGATTCCTTTCCTGGAACACGACGACGCCAACCGTGCCTTGATGGGGTCGAACATGCAGCGGCAGGCCGTCCCGCTCATCCAGCCGGAAGCTCCGTATGTGGGCACCGGCATTGAACAGGCTGCCGCGCTCAACTCCGGGTTGGTCATTCTGTCCAAAGCGGATGGCGTCGTGCTCAGCGTCACGGGAGACCGCATCGTGGTGGGACAGGATGATGGCGAAGTCGTGACCTACAACCTGAAGAAATATGCGCGTTCTAACCAGAGCACCTGTATCGACCAGCGCCCCAATGTCATCAAAGGACAACGTGTCACCCAGGGAACGGTGCTCGCTGACAACTCTGCTACCGAGGAGGGTGAACTGGCCTTAGGGCAAAACGTGCTGGTCGCCTTTATGTCGTGGGAAGGTGGCAACTACGAGGATGCGATCCTGCTCAGTTCGCAATTGGTACGCGATGATCGCTTCACCTCCGTGCACATCGAAAAGTACGAAGTCGCCGCGCGCGACACGAAATTGGGACCGGAAGAGATCACCCGCGAAATTCCTAACGTTTCTGACGATGCCCTGCGCGACTTGGATGAGGAGGGTATCATTCGCGTGGGCGCAGAAGTCGGCCCGCTGGATATCCTGGTGGGGAAGATCACGCCGAAAGGCGAGAAAGAGTTGACGCCGGAAGAGAAACTCTTGCGGGCGATCTTCGGAGAAAAACTCCGCGACGTGAAAGACACGAGCCTACGTATGCCTCATGGCGCGCATGGCAAAGTGGTCGAAGTCAAGATCTTTGACCGGGAAGAGTACCGCGACCTGCCCGCCGGCGTCGAGCGTGTCGTCAGAGTTAGTGTGGCGCAGCGCCGTAAGATTACCGAGGGCGATAAAATGGCCGGCCGTCATGGCAACAAGGGCGTCATCTCGCAGATTGTGCCGATTGAAGATATGCCCTTCCTTGCCGATGGGACGCCCATTGACGCCATTCTCAATCCTCTCGGCGTGCCGGGGCGTATGAACATCGGTCAAGTGCTGGAGACCCATCTGGGGTGGGCCTCCGAACAGTTGGGATTTCGCACCATCACGCCCGTCTTCGATGGGGCGAATGAGGAGGAAATTGCCGCCGAACTGGCACGTTCGTGGCTCATCGATTTCGCCTGGGAGAATGCGACAGAACGGGCCTGGGCCTGGCTGAAGGCGCAGGAATATCCCCTGGAAGTTCTCCGGGATGACGACGAGGCACGTCTGTTGTATATCACCGCGTGGCTTGCCCCCAAAGGTTACAAAGTGGACACGTTGCGCGATGACCGGCAGTATGCACGCCGCGCCGTTTTGCAGGAATGGCTTAAAGAGAACGGCTATGATCCTGATACCCTCCTTTCGTTTGAGAACGATCCGCGCCCCATTTCTGAGCGCCAGGAGAGCGACCGCAAAGCACAGGCGGTCTGCTTGCGGGTGTGGATGGAAGCTCGGGGGCAGGATGTCAGCGCCCTCACTGATGAGGAGGTCGTGCTCCGCGCCACAGAATATGGCTACGCCCACAATGATCCTTTGCCCACGCTGGGGAAGATGATCCTTTATGATGGCAAGACCGGACAGCCTTTTGACCATCCTATCATGGTGGGGATCATTTACATTATGAAACTCGCGCATCTTGTCGAGGACAAAGTGCATACCCGTTCCACCGGTCCTTATTCTCTGGTGACCCAGCAGCCGCTGGGCGGCAAGGCGCAGTTTGGTGGGCAGCGCTTCGGCGAGATGGAAGTCTGGGCGCTGGAAGCCTACGGTGCAGCCTACACGTTGCAGGAGATGCTCACGATCAAATCGGATGACGTCCAGGGGCGCGTCAAAGCTTACGAATCCATTGTCAAAGGTTTGCCGATTGAGGAGCCGGGCATCCCCGCTTCATTCAAAGTGTTGGTGAAGGAATTGCAGAGCCTGGCCCTGGCGGTGGAGGCTGTGACCGATTCCGGCGAGGTTTTGCGTTTTGGCCGCGATGAGCGGCGGATGCAGTTGCCCAAACTGGGTATGGGGTTATTGGGCTTGACGCCCACAGAATAAGACGGACCGGCACCGGGCGATGGAGTTGACGTTTTTTCGCTTTATGGTAGAATGCTCCTTCGCAGACGGCAGCAAGAACTCCTGCCATCGACAAGGTGTGTTTTACAATCAACAACGAGGGAGGCCATCGCAATCTATGATGGCCTTCTTCACTGGAATTATGAAGGTTTTGGGTTCTCTGGGACTTGGCGTGGTGCTGAAAAAACGGCTTTGATTTTTGCCACGGATGACACTGATTTTTTATACTTTGCGTGTCCATCCGTGAAATCTGTGGCTGGTTTTTCGACCCCGCGAAATCTTGAAGAACCAGGTTTTGTAACCATAGGCCGATGGTAAATCGGGTAGGTTAAGGTGAGGAGGAACAAGTGCCTACAATTAATCAGTTGATGCGCAAGGGACGCAAACCCAAGCCGCAAAAGGCCAAGTCGCCGGCGTTGCTCTATAACGTCAATACAAAGAAAGGTGGCAGACTGACGTCGGCAGGAAACGGCAATCCCCAAAAACGTGGGGTTTGCACCGTGGTGAAGACGACCACGCCGAAAAAGCCGAACTCTGCATTGCGGAAGATCGCGCGCGTGCGGTTGTCCAATCGTGTTGAAGTCACGGCCTATATTCCCGGTGAAGGCCACAACCTGCAGGAGCACTCGGTAGTCCTGGTGCGCGGGGGCCGGGTGAAGGACCTCCCCGGAGTGCGTTATCATATCGTCCGTGGAGCGATGGATGCTACGGGCGTCGATGGTCGCAACCAGCAGCGTTCTAAATACGGCACCAAGCGTGCGGCAAAGAAGTAGGAGAATGGGGTGAAATATGCCGAGACGAAATCGTCCATTTCTATCCAGAGTTCTACCGGACACACGTTACCATAGTGCCTCTTTACAGCGTTTCATCAATCGGATGATGCGTAGGGGCAAGAAGAGTGTGGCGCAGCGTATTATGTACCAGGCGTTGGACCGGGTGGAAGCTCGCACGAACAAACCGGGGCTGGAAATTTTCGACAGTGCTTTGCGGAATGTAGCGCCGGCCGTTGAAATCAAGCCGCGCCGCGTCGGCGGAGCTACTTATCAGATTCCGGTCGAAGTGCCGCCTTATCGCCAACTTTCCTTAGCCATTCGTTGGTTATTGGAGGCGGCGCAGAAGCGTTCAGGTCACGGGATGGTGGAGAAGTTGTCCGCCGAGTTGATTGACGCTTCCAATGGCGTAGGGGCCGCTGTCAAGAAACGTGAAGATACCTTGAAAATGGCTGAGGCAAACCGCGCCTTTGCTCACCTGCGCTGGTAATTAGCGCTCGTTGGGTGCGACGCGTGCAGGCCGTCGCTGGTTAAGAAGCAGGGTTAACGGCGATGACCGCAGAACATTCACTGACTCATATCCGCAATATCGGCATCATTGCCCATATTGATGCGGGTAAGACGACCACCACCGAGCGTATCCTTTATTACACGGGGCGCACGCATCGGCTGGGCAACGTCGATGAAGGGACGACCGTCACCGACTGGATGGCCCAAGAGCGGGAACGGGGTATCACCATTACCTCGGCAGCGGTCACATGTTTTTGGCGGGGGTACCAGATCAACATCGTGGACACCCCCGGGCACATTGACTTTACCGCCGAAGTGCAGCGTAGTCTGCGCGTTTTGGACGGCGGCATCGTGGTTTTCGACGGCACGGCGGGTGTGGAACCGCAGTCCGAGACAGTGTGGCGTCAGGCTCGCATGTTCGGAGTACCGCTGATTGCCTTCATTAACAAGATGGATAAGTTGGGCGCGAATTTCTCTCACGCTGTGGAGACCATTCGTGAGCGTCTGAAGGCACATCCTGTACCCATTCAGTGGCCTCTCGGAGCAGAATCCGACTTTCGCGGCGTGGTGGACTTGTTGGAGTGGAAAGCTGTTATCTGGACCGATGAGTTGGGGATGACGGTGCAAGAAGTTCCGCTCTCTGGCGAAGTCGAAGGTGAGGCCCTGGCAGCGCGCGAGGCGCTGATCGAAACGATCGTCGAGACCGATGATGGTCTGATGGAGCGTTATCTGGATGGGGAAGACATCGCTGTAACGGATTTACGGACGGCGTTGCGCCGGGCCACCATCAGCGGGGCACTGCAACCGGTCTTGTGTGGCTCCTCTTTACGTAACAAAGGGGTGCAGCCCTTGATTGACGCCGTGGTGGATTTTCTCCCTTCGCCGTTGGATATTCCACCCGTGCAAGGACGCAATCCCAAAAAAGAACAAATCGAAGAGCGCCCGGCGGATACGACGGCACCGCTGGCGGCCTTGATCTTTAAAATTGCGACGGACCCTTACGTGGGGCGTTTGGCTTACTTCCGTGTCTATTCGGGGAAGATAAGCCGGGGCAATGTTTACGCTAACCCGCGCAAGGGGGTACGAGAAAGGGTCTCGAAATTGCTCCGCATGTTCGCCGACCACCGTGAAGAAGTGGAAGAACTGGGGGCCGGCGATATCGGAGCCACGGTGGGGCTGAAGAATACCTTTACCGGAGATACATTGGCCGCGCTTCATGCCCCGATTATCCTGGAAGCGATCCGTTTTCCCGAACCGGTCATTTCGGTGGCGATAGAACCGCGAACGGTCGCCGACCAGGATCGTTTGAACGAAGCGTTGCAACGTCTGGCCGAAGAGGACCCGACTTTCCGCGTCCATGTGGACGAGGGAACCGGGCAGACTATCATAGCAGGGATGGGTGAATTGCACCTGGAGATCCTTGTGGAGCGGCTGTTGCGTGAGTTTGCCGTGCAAGCTAACGTCGGCAAGCCCCGCGTCTCGTACAAAGAAACCGTGACGCGCGCCGGCCGGGCCAACGTCGTGTTTGAACGTTTATTGGCCGGGAAACCCCAATACGCGCGGGTGACCTTAGAGGTAAGTCCCGCCGCCAGGGGAGAGGAGTCGCGCTTTGAGAATTTATTACGTCCGCAGGACCTGGCGCCGCAGTTTGTGGAGGCGATCAGAGCTGGGGCGTTAGAATCGTTGGATAGCGGTTTCCTGGCCGGCTATCCGTTAGTCGGGGTGGTCATCCGTCTCCTCGAGGCGGAGGCGCGGCCTGACCTTTCCACAGAAATCGCGTTCAAAGCAGCAGCAGCCCAGGCCTTTCGTCAGGCTGTGGAGTCGGCAGCGCCGGTGCTGTTGGAACCGATTATGGATGTGGAAGTGCTGACGCCCGAAGAATTCATCGGCGAAGTCCTGGGTAACTTAAGTTCACGCGATGCCGATGTCCAAATGATGGAAATGCGTCCCGGAGGGGCGCAGGCCGTCAGAGCTTATGCTCCTTTGGTAAAGATGTTTGGGTATGCCACCGACTTGCGCAGTATGACGCAGGGGCGGGGGACATTTACAATGGAATTTCACCATTATGCACCGGTGGATTCCCGGCAAATGGAAGCCATTCTATATGGCGCATAGGCCATTTTGGTATGGTAGTCGTTCACAATTACGAAAAGATTCATGAGTAAAGAAATAAGGAGAGGCAAGCAATGGCTAAAGAGAAATTTGAACGTACAAAGCCCCATGTAAATGTGGGTACGATCGGTCACATTGATCATGGTAAGACCACGCTGACAGCGGCGATCACGCGGGCCTTGTCGACCAAGGGTTGGGCAGATTTCAAGGGTTATGATGAAGTTGCCAAGGCGGATGCCAAGATGTTCCGCCGTGATGCGACCAAAATTTTGACCGTTGCTATCTCGCACGTGGAATATGAGACGGAGAAACGCCATTACGCGCACGTAGACTGCCCCGGCCACCGTGACTATATCAAGAACATGATCACCGGTGCGGCGCAGATGGACGGCGCTATCCTGGTTGTCTCGGCAGTCGACGGGCCAATGCCCCAGACGCGCGAGCACATCCTCCTGGCGCGCCAGGTTGAAGTTCCGGCGATCGTGGTCTACATGAACAAGGTCGACTTGATGGACGACCCTGAACTGCTGGAGCTGGTCGATCTGGAGATCCGTGAGGTCCTGAGCAGCTATGGGTTCCCCGGCGACGAAACTCCCATCGTGCGTGGTTCCGCCCTGGAGGCTTTGAACTGCAAGAGCAACGATCCCAATGATCCGGCTTACGCCTCCATTTGGGAGTTAATGCGCGTGGTGGATGAGTACATTCCGACCCCGGTACGCGACGAGGACAAGCCTTTCTTGATGTCTATCGAGGACGTTTTCTCCATCAAAGGGCGTGGTACGGTGGTGACCGGGCGTGTGGATCGAGGCACGATGCGCCCCAACACCGAGGTCGAGCTGGTTGGCTATATGTACGAGAAGCCCCGCAAGACAGTGGTGACTTCCATGGAAATGTTCCACAAGACGCTCGATGTGGTGCGCGCCGGTGACAACGCCGGTCTATTGCTGCGCGGCATCGACAAGGATGAAGTGGCACGTGGCGTCGTGGTCGCTGCGCCGGGCACCATCCAGGCGCGCCGCAAATTCGAAGCCGAGGTCTACATTCTGCGTCGGGATGAGGGCGGACGCCACAAACCATTCTTCTCCGGCTATAAACCGCAGTTCTTCATCAGCACGATGGACGTCACCGGCACCGTGACGCTGCCCGAAGGCGTCGAAATGGTTATGCCGGGTGATCGGACCAATATGACCGTGGAATTGATCACGCCGGTGGCGATTGAAGCCGGTTCGCGTTTCGCCATTCGTGAGGGTGGTTTGACCGTCGGCGCCGGCATCATCACCAAGATCTTGGAATAGATTTCAGATTTGCCGCTATATCAGGTGATCTATGGCTAAACAACGCATTCGCATTCGGTTAAAGGGATACGATCATCGCATTCTTGACGAGTCCGCGCGGCGGATTGTCGAGGCCGCGGAACGGACGGGGGCCCATGTTGTGGGACCGGTGCCTCTGCCGACGAAGATTGAACGCTTCACGGTACGGCGCTCAACGTTCATTGACAAGGATAGTCACGAGCACTTCGAGATTCGCACCCATAAGCGACTGATCGATATTCAAGAACCGGATTCGAAAACGATCGATACGCTGATGCGGTTGAACATGCCGGCCGGCGTCGATATCGAGATCAAACTTTAAGCAGTCCGTGGCGACTAGCGCTTGATGCCCCCCGGCTGTTGACTCCGGGTACGCGAGTTAAGGGTCGGGGGGATCATGTCGCCAGATAGCCGGGGGATGATGCAGCAAACCTGGTGCTGGCAGTCCCAAGGAGGAAAAGGTGAAAGGGATCCTAGGTAAAAAAGTGGGGATGACCCAAGTCATTCAGGAGGACGGCCTCGTTGTGCCGGTAACGGTTGTTGAGGCCGGGCCATGTTACGTGACCCAGGTGCGCACGTTGGAGCGCGATGGTTATCGCGCCGTGCAACTGGGGTTTGAGCCGACTAAACCCAAGCATCTATCGCAGGGGCAACAGGGCCACTTAAAGCGCGCTGCTGTGCCTCCCCTGCGCCACCTGCGCGAGTTGCGCATCCGCGAGGATGAGCAGTACGAATTGGGACAGCAAGTCCTGGTCGATATTTTTCAACCGGGTGAGTGCGTCGATGTCGAAGCCAGGTCTAAAGGGCGCGGCTTTCAGGGGGTCGTCAGGCGCTGGGGTTTTGCCGGTGGTCCGCGCACCCATGGGCAATCGGACCGTGAACGTGCTCCCGGCGCTATCGGTGCCTGCGCTGCGCCGGGTAAGATCTGGAAAGGGAAGAAAATGCCCGGCCGTATGGGCGGCAAGAAAGTCACTGTCAGCAATGTCGAAGTCGTGGTGGTTGACCGTGAACGGAACCTGCTGGCACTACGGGGCAGTGTTCCCGGTCCAAAGGGGGGTGTAGTTTTGATCAAAGTCGCCCGCAAACAAAAGGTTGCTAAGGGAGGTCGCTAGCGATGCTTATTCCTGTGTTGAACATGCAGGGCGAGAAGGTCGATGAGATTGAACTGCGCCCGGATATTTTTGAGACTTCCGTCAATGTTCCGCTGATGCACCAGGCGTTGGTACGTCAGTTAGCCAATGCGCGTCTGGGCACCCATAAGACGAAGACGCGGGGTGAAAACAATCGTTCGAAAGCCAAATGGTACCGTCAAAAGGGAACCGGCCGTGCACGTCATGGCAGTCGCAATGCTCCTATTTTTGTAGGTGGCGGCGTCGCTCACGGCCCTGTGCCGCGGAGTTACACCCAACAGATGCCCGTCAAGATGCGGCGCGCCGCGCTCCGTTCGGCGCTCTCGGCCAAAGCGGCGGCGCAACAAATTATCGTCGTCGATGAGTTGGCGATGGCCGCGCCGAAAACGAAGGAGTTCGTGGGTGTTCTGCAGAATCTGGCGGCGGCGGATGGCAAGGCCCTGATCTTGTTGCCGGCGCGCAATACTACCGTGGAACTCTCGGTGCGCAATCTCCCGCTGGCGCGGACTTTGCGTGCTCATTACCTCAACATACGTGATCTGTTGAGCGCGGATTATCTCATCATGCCTTTGGGCGCACTTGAGGTGGTTGAGTCGATGCTGGGGATGGCTTCCTAGACACGGCCGGAGGAGTGAAATATGGATATCTATGAAGTGATTGTGCGTCCGTTAGAGACAGAAAAAGCCTATAGGCAGCGTGAAGATAGGCAATACGTTTTCATGGTTCATCGTAAGGCGAACAAAGCGCAGGTGTCGCATGCTGTGGAAGAGATCTATAACGTGACCGTGGCAGCGGTGAATATCATGAATATGCCGGCCAAAATCAACCACATCCGTGGGCGTCGCCAGATAACTCACCGTGCTGCGTGGAAGAAAGCGATTGTGACTTTGGCGCCGGGCGAGTCAATTGGGGCCTTGGAGGCTTAGGATGGCAGTTAAAAAATACAAGCCGACTTCTCCCGGTCGTCGTTGGCTGGCCGGGCAGACTTTTGAAGAAGTGACGCGGGATAAGCCCGAAAAAAGCCTGGTGCATCCCTTGCACAAAAGTGCCGGGCGTAATGCTTACGGACGGGTCACCGTGCGTCACCGTGGCGGCGGCCATGGGCGTCAGTATCGCCAGATCGATTTCCGACGCGACAAATTCGATGTGCCGGCGCGGGTGGATTCGATTGAGTATGATCCCAACCGTTCGGCGCGGATTGCGCTGTTGGTCTACGCGGACGGCGAAAAACGCTACATTGTGGCGCCTCTGGGTCTGCGCGTGGGGAACACGGTGGTCAGCTCGCGTAAGAGTACCGAAATCTATGTAGGCAATTCCATGCCCCTGGAGCGCATACCGCTGGGTACCCTGGTGCATAACGTCGAGCTTTATCCGGGGCGTGGCGGGCAATTAGTCCGCGCTGCGGGTGCGGCGGCCCAGGTCCTGGCCAAAGAGGGTAATTACATTACGCTGCGGTTGCCGAGCAGTGAGACGCGCCGGGTCTACAAGACGTGTATGGCGACCATCGGCCAGGTGGGCAATGTCGATCACACGAACGTGAAGTTAGGGAAAGCCGGACGTAAGCGCTGGCTGGGATGGCGTCCTTCTGTGCGCGGCTCGGCCATGTCGCCGCGTGACCATCCGCATGGGGGCGGTGAAGGGCGTTCGCCGGTCGGAATGCCCGGGCCGAAATCGCCATGGGGATGGCGTACTCTGGGACGGAAGACGCGTCGTAACAAGTCGACCGACAAATATATCGTCCGTCGGCGCAATGCCGAGCGCAGTCAGTAAGGGAGGTCAAGCATGTCGCGTTCTTTGAAAAAAGGACCTTATGTCAATCCAAAACTGCTCAAGAAAGTCGAGGAGATGAACCGCAGTGGGCAAAAACGCGTGCTGCGTACATGGTCGCGCGCGTCTGTCATCTTCCCGCAGATGGTAGGCCATACCATTGCGGTCCACGATGGACGCCGCCATGTTCCGATCTACATCACCGAAAATATGGTGGGACATCGGCTGGGAGAATTCGCCCCTACGCGAACCTTCCGTGGTCACATTATGAAAGAGAAAAAAGGGCGGGTGACGCCGTAACCGGGGGAGTGAGGTAAAGACTTATGCTGGATACAGTACAGGCGAAGGTTAGGCATGTCCCTATGGCCCCATTGAAGGTGCGACGCGTGATCGCTCCTTTGCGCGGAATGGCGGCGCAGGCAGCACTGGATGCTCTGCGCGCGATGCCTCAGGCAGCAGCGGAACCGGTGTACAAACTGATTCGCTCGGCGGTGGCCAATGCTGATGAAATGGGGTTGGATACCGGAAATTTGTATATCGCTCAGCTTACGGCTGATGAAGGATCGGGGCGGATGCCGGGTAGAGGATGGCGGGCGCGCTGGGGCAGCCGGGGACGCTATCGCCCTATCCGCAAGCGTTCATCCCATATCACGGTCGTTCTTGAAGAACGGTTCCCCGAGCAGGAATAAGGAGGCTAATTTGGGACGTAAAGTTCATCCCTACGGTTTTCGGTTGAAGGTCATCCGTGATTGGCGGTCCCGTTGGTTTGCAGAAGGCCGGGAATATTCTACGCTTTTGGAAGAAGACCGCAAGATTCGTGACTTCATCTTCAAGGAGATGCGGTCGCGTTCACGCGACGGGCAAAGCGGCGTCTCGCATGTGGATATCGAGCGTTTTCCCCCCAATCAGGTGTCGGTGATCATTTGGACCGCCCGGCCGGGCGTCGTCATCGGGCGCAAGGGTGAAAATGTCAAGGTCTTGCGGCAACGCATCGAAGAACTCAGCGGCAGCAAGCGGGTGCATGTGGACGTCCAGGAAATCGAGCAGCCCGATCTGGATGCCCGCCTGGTGGCCGAGAACATCGTGGCGCAGTTGGAGAAACGTATCTACCACAGCCGCGCCATGAAGCGCGCTGTGCGCCAGGCCTTACACGCCGGTGCCGAGGGCGTGCGGGTGATGTGCAGTGGGCGGCTTGCCGGAGCGGAAATGGCGCGGGTCGAATGGATGCGCGAGGGACGGGTGCCTCTACAAACCTTGCGCGCCGATATTGATTATGCTCAGGAAGAAGCGCTGACGACTTATGGACGTATCGGCGTCAAGGTGTGGATTTATAAGGGCGAGATCTTGCCTAAGAAATCTGCTCCGCTAGAAGAGGCGGCGTCGAGCTTATAAAGTGGTGATGAAGGAGATAGAACCATGTTGATGCCGAAACGCGTGAAATATCGCAAGCAACATCGTGGGCGCAGAACGGGGAAAGAATCGCGTGGCGTGGATGTGGCCTTTGGCGATTACGGTTTGCAGGCTCTGGAACCGGCCTGGGTGACCGCTCGACAGATCGAAGCGGCGCGGCGTGCTATTGTGCGTTATATGCGCCACCGTGGTAAGTATTGGATCCGCATCTTCCCTGACAAGCCGATTACGGCTAAACCGGCTGAAACCCGCATGGGTAAAGGCAAAGGCGCCGTCGATCACTGGGTAGCCGTGGTACGACCAGGTCGTGTGATGTTTGAAGTCAGTGGTGTACCGGACGACGCGGCGCACGAAGCCTTGCGCTTGGCCGCGCGCAAGTTGCCGATCAAGACCCAGGTCATTACGCGCTTGGATTTGGAGCAGGAGAGTCAATAATGCTGGCAAAAGAATTACGCGAACTTACCGAAGAGGAATTGCAGTTGCGCCTGCATGAGACCCGCCGTGAATTGTTCAACCTGCGGCAACAGTGGTATGCAGGAAGTTTGGAAGATCATAATCGGCTGCGCGCCGTGCGCAAGGATATTGCGCGGATTATGACGATTCTGCGCGAGCGTGAGCTGATGACGGAGTTGTCGCCGAAAGGAGTAGAGGCATGAGAGAACGTCGTCGCCGTTTGACCGGCGTTGTCAGCAGTGACAAAATGGATAAGACGGTGGTGGTGGTGGTGGAACGTCGCTATCGCCATCCCCTATATAAAAAAGTGGTCCGCGAGACGAAAAAATACATGGCTCACGATGAGAATAACGCCTGTCGTATCGGCGACACCGTGCGTATCGTCGAGTCGCGTCCTTACAGCCGTCACAAACGGTGGGCTGTAGAAACCATTGTGGAACGGACCGCCTAAGGAGCACTCGCCATGATTCAGTCAGAAACGCGGTTAAAGGTTGCAGATAATACAGGAGCGCAAGAGATTCTTTGTATTCGGGTGTTGGGCGGATCACGACGGCGCTACGGCACCATTGGCGATTCCATTATGGCGGCGGTGAAGTCCGCCACCCCGACGGCCTCGGTCAAGAAGGGTGAGGTGGTGCGCGCGGTGATCGTGCGGGTGGCCAAAGAATATCGTCGTCCCGATGGCTCTTATATTCGTTTTGACGATAATGCGGCGGTGATTCTGGATGAGACGGGGCTAAATCCCCGCGGAACCCGCATTTTTGGGCCGGTGGCGCGCGAGCTGCGTGAAAAGGGCTTCATGAAAATCGTCTCCCTGGCGCCTGAAGTATTGTAGAACCGCTGATGAGGTATAAAGATGAATCGTATAAAAAAAGGTGATACAGTCGAAGTCATCACGGGCGAAGATCGCGGGATGCAGGGTGAAGTTTTACGGGTGTTGCTCAAAGAAAACCGTGTGGTCGTCGCGCATGTCAATATGGTCACCAAACACCAAAGCGCCCAGCGAGCCGGGCGATCTCAGATGCAAGGTGGACGAATTCAGTTCGAGGCGCCGATTAACCTCTCGAACGTTATGCTGGTCTGCCCCAAATGCCACCAGCCGACACGGGTAGGTTACCAGGTGGTCGATGAAAAAAAAGTGCGCGTCTGTCGCAAGTGCGATGCGGTGATTGACTAGGAAGAAGGAAACCATGCAAGAGTTACAGAAACGGTACCGTGAAGAAATTACACCGATCTTGCTCAAAGAGTTCGGTTATGACAATGTGATGCAGGTACCTCGTCTGCGCAAGGTCGTGATTAACATTGGTATGGGGGAAGCGTTGGATAACCCCAAAGCTCTTGAGTATGCCGTAGCGGACCTGCGAACGATTGCCGGGCAGCGGCCGGTCATCACGAAAGCGCGGAAGTCGGTAGCCAACTTCAAGCTGCGCGAAGGGCGCGCCATCGGAGTTAAAGTCACCCTGCGCGGGGAAAGAATGTGGGCTTTCCTGAGTCGTCTGGTCAATGTGGCCTTGCCGCGCACGCGCGACTTTCACGGCGTGCCGGACAAGCTGGATGGACGGGGTAATTATACCCTGGGACTGCGCGAGCAGTTAGTCTTCCCGGAAATCAGTTACGATAAAATTGATAAAATCCGTGGGTTCGAAGTGACCATTAACACGACTGCTGACACTGACGAAGAAGCCCGCCGTCTGTTGGAGCTTCTGGGGATGCCTTTTCGGCGCTAAGGGTTGACAATCTTGGGCTTGTGAGCGCACGAGTTTTGAAGAAGGAGTAATAAGTATGGCACAAAAATCAATGCCGATTCGCGAAACCCGCCGTAAGTATAAGACACGGGTCCGTAACCGCTGCTCTCGTTGTGGACGTCCGCGGGGGTATTACCGTCGCTTTGGCTTATGCCGGATCTGTCTGCGTGAATTGGCCCTCAAGGGGGAAATCCCCGGTCTGGTTAAATCCAGTTGGTAATGGAGTAGAGCGATGATAACAACTTCAGATCCAATTGCTGATATGCTGACACGTCTGCGCAATGCTTTAATGGTGAAGCATACGTCAGTTTCTATGCCCACGTCCAAAGTCAAGGCGGCGATTGCTAAAATCTTGAAGGATGAGGGGTATATTGAAGATTACAAGGTGCTTACAGACGAGAACATGCATCGCACGCTGGTCATCCAACTGAAGTACCAGGGCGACTTGAAACACCAACGCTCTGTGATCACCAACCTGACACGGGTGAGTAAGCCTGGTCGACGCATCTATACGTCGGTGAAGGACATTCCCTGGGTGCGCAGTGGTATGGGAATTGCCATCCTCTCCACACCTAAGGGAGTGATTACAGGTCAGCAGGCGCGCCGGCTCAATGTCGGCGGCGAAATCATCTGCTACATCTGGTAAAACGGGCAGGGAGGTTCATCGTGTCGCGGATAGGAAAATTGCCGATCCCGCTCCCGGCTGGGGTGCGGGTGCAGATTGATGGAAATAAAGTGACGGTCGCGGGGCCACAGGGTGAGTTGACGCGCGAGTTTCGTCCCGAGATGCAGATTGCGGTAGAAAAAGGGGTTTTGCGCGTGACCCGTCCCAATGACGAACAGTCCATTAAGGCATTTCATGGCCTGACGCGCGCCCTGCTCAACAACATGGTACTCGGCGTCACGAACGGCTATAGTAAAGTGTTGGAAGTCCTGGGAACCGGCTATCGGGCTGAACTTCAGGGACAGAAATTGGTGCTGAACCTGGGATTTTCCCATCCTGTGGTCATTGAACCGCCGGCGGGGATCCAGTTTGAGGTCAACCCCCGCACCAGCACCGTTACGGTGAAAGGCTGTGATAAGGAAGCCGTTGGGCGAGTTGCGGCGGAGATTCGTGGCTGGCGTCCTGTAGAGCCGTATCTGGGCAAAGGCATCCGCTATCAGGGTGAACGGGTGCGCCGCAAAGCGGGTAAGGCCGGTAAAGCCAAGTAGCGTGGATAACGTGATAGTGAAAAACGTGGAACTGAGGGTAAAGTAAAACATGAAACCAGAAATCGATCGTAGTAAAGCCCGACTGCGGCGTCAAGCTCACATCCGCAAAACGGTGAAGGGCACGCCAGAACGTCCACGTCTGAGCGTCTTCCGTAGCCTGAATCACATTTATGCGCAGATTATCGACGATAATGCAGGCTGTACATTGGCTGCGGCCTCGACGGTGGATCAGGCCATTCGTGAGCGGGTCGTTGAAATGACGAAGACCGAGCAGGCGCGGGTCGTGGGCGAAGTCGTCGCTGAACGGGCATTGTCCAAAGGGATTAAAAGTGTTGTCTTCGACCGGGGCGGTTACAAGTATCACGGTCGGGTGAAAGCTCTCGCCGAGGCTGCTCGTAAGGCGGGTCTGGATTTCTAATGACGGCTGCGCCTGAGTCGCGCCCGGCAGGAGGAGATTATGGAGGAATCACGACAAGATCGTAGACCGGTGGTTAAAGACGAACAGGAAGAACTGGATGAGCGTGTCGTCGACATTACGCGGGTGGCGAAAGTTGTTAAGGGGGGGCGCACTTTCCACTTCCGTGTGGTTGCCGTCGTGGGGGATAACAAAGGGCAGGTCGGGCTGGGCATTGGCAAAGCCCGGACGGTGCCCGATGCCATTGAGAAGGCGACAGAACGTGCCCGTCGCGCTATGCACACGATACCGCTGGAAGGCACCACGATTCCGCACGACGTCGTCGGGCGTTGCGGCGGCGCAAAAGTCTTGTTGCGTCCGGCGAACAAAGGTACGGGCGTCATCGCCGGCGGCGGGGTGCGCGCCGTTTTGGAGGCGGCGGGTATTCATGACATCTTGACCAAATCTCAAGGCAGCGCCACGGCCGTCAATGTCGTTCAAGCCACGATGCAGGCTCTGGATCAGTTGCGTTGGGTTGAGGAACTGGCTAAAGAGCGTGGCAAACCGGTGGCCGAAGTGATGCCTTTCTGGCGAAGGAGAGAGGCGTAATGGCTAAAATGTTGCGTATTACATTAGTGCGTAGCCCCATCGGCTATTCCCTGCGGCAGAAGCACATCGTGCAGGCATTAGGATTACGGAAATTGCATCAGGTGGTCGAACGTCCGGATAATCCTGCTGTGCGTGGCATGGTGAACAAGATTTCGCACATGCTGCGGGTCGAGGAAGTCGAGGCATAGGGTGGAGGATAGCGTTATGAAGTTACAAGATTTACATCCTGCCGCGGGAGCCAAGAAGTCGCGCAAGCGTGTGGGGCGTGGCATCGCCGCCGGACAAGGCAAAACGGCGGGACGGGGCACCAAAGGACAAAAAGCCCGCGCCGGTAAGGGGATGGGACCATACTTTGAAGGTGGACAACTTCCTCTGGTGCGCAAGATCCCCTTTGTGCGCGGTTATAAGTTCTTCAACCCGTATAAAGTTGAATTTGTGCCGGTGAATCTGGCACAACTCGCTGAACGTTTTGCGGCTGAGGCGGTGGTCTCGCCGGAGACTTTAGCTGCGGCGGGGTTGATCAAACACGCTGACGACCGGGTTGTCGTGCTGGCTGAGGGCGAGATCGCATGCCCGTTGAAGGTGTCTGCTCATCGCATCTCGGCGGCAGCGCGCGCCAAGATCGAGGCTGCGGGGGGAACGGTAGAACTCTTGCCGTGGACCAGAGGCGGCTATCGTACTCGTTGATCGGTGTAGGCTGGTGTAACTTAGGCTCTGACGGAGGCTAGTGATGATTGAGGCCCTGCGTAATGCGTTCAAACTTCCTGATCTGCGCCGGCGGATTTTCTATACGCTGTTGATTCTCGTTATCTTCCGTATGGCGTCGAACATCCCCGTCCCCGGCGTTGACCGTCTGGCGTTGAAAGAATTCTTTGACTCGGCCAAGACGGGAAGCGCAACAGCAGGATTAGGACAGTTCGCCAATCTCTTGGACTTGCTGTCGGGTGGGGCTGTGTCGAACTTCTCGGTGCTGGCTGCCGGGGTCTACCCTTACGTGACGGCGCAGATTGTTTTGCAGTTGCTTCTGCCGATCTTCCCGAAATGGGAACAGCGGATCAAAGAAGAGGGCGAAGAGGGTCAGCGCAAGATGAACCAGTGGACCTTCTACCTGACGGTGCCCCTGGCGGTTTTGTCGGCCTATGGGCAGGCCCAACTCTTCAGTTCGGCGACAATTGCGACACGCCCTATCCTGCCATCATTTGGGTGGGGAGCGGATAAAATTTTACCCACGATCACCCTGCTGGTCACGATGACCGCCGGTACCATGTTTGCCGTCTGGTTAGGGGAGTTGATCTCTGAACAGGGCATCGGCAACGGCTTGTCGTTGATTATCTTCGGCGGCATCGTCTCGCGGGTGCCTTCCAGCTTCCGCAGCATCTGGGAGAGCGATGGGGCCGTCGGTATCTTCATCTATCTGCTGATCTTGGTGGGGACGATCCTCTTCATTGTCTTCGTCCAGGATGGTGAACGGCGGATCAAAGTCCAATATGGCAAGCGTGTCCGGGGGATGAAACAGTATGGGGGTGGCAGCACCTATATCCCCTTGAAGATTAACACGGCCGGCATGATCCCGTTGATCTTTGCCCAGTCCATTTTGGCCTTCCCGGCGGTGGTGGCGCAGTTCTTTCTCAACAATACCAATCCTTCGGTGAGCAAATTTGCGAATGATGTCGTGCAGTTTTTCGGTGGAAATAGTGTCTGGTATGCTCCGTTGTACTTTTTAGCGGTGTTCGGTCTAACCTACTTCTATACTTTCGTGATGATTGAGCAACAGAACCTGCCGGAGATGCTGCAAAAACAAGGCGGCTTTATCCCTGGCATCCGTCCGGGGAAGAAGACAGAGGAATACATCCTCTCGATTTACAAGCGCATTACTTTAGTCGGCGCTCTGTTCCTGGGCATCGTCGCCGTTTTGCCCTACATTGTAGGACTCTTTATGAATTCACGGCAGATGCTCATTCAAAGTTCGGGCTTGCTCATCGTTGTCGGCACGGTGATGGATACGGCGCGGCAGTTAGAAGCGCAATTGCTGATGCGCAACTACGAAGGCTTCCTGCGCTAAAAAGTGTGGTATAATGAAAGACTGTGTATTTTACCTGGGAGCACCTGAGAACCTGTTGCTGATAGAGGGCCTCGTCTGAAATTATAAAACCCGGTAGTCAAGAAGGAGTAGAAATCATGAAAGTATCACCATCTGTGAAACGGCGTTGTCCGAAATGCAAAATCATTCGGCGGCGGGGTGTTGTGCGGGTGATCTGCGATAACCCTAAACATAAGCAGCGTCAAGGGTAGTTTGACCCTTTTGGTCGACTTTGAGGAGGCTGGAAAGAAACTATGGCACGTATAGCAGGGGTTGACCTGCCGCGCAATAAACATATCGAGATCGGTCTGACGTATATCTACGGCATTGGTCGCAGAACCAGCAGTGAGATTTTGGAGAAAGCGGGGGTCGATGGGCATAAGCGCGACACGGATCTCACCGAAGCCGAACTGACCGCTATCCGTGATGTCATTGATCGCGAGTATGTCGTTGAAGGCGACTTGCGCCGTGAAGTGCAGATGAACATCAAGCGGCTTATCGAAATAGGTTCCTATCGCGGGTTACGCCATCGTCACAACTTGCCGGTGCGCGGTCAGCGCACTCGGACCAACGCCCGCACCAAGCGTGGTCCCAAGAAAACAGTTCCCGGGCGCGGTCGGCGGCGTGGCTCGAAGAAGAAGTAAGCCTCAAACGGCAGAGAGGGTTGCTATTCTGGAGTGCATTTAAGGAGATGAGGAGGATTTTATGGCTAAACGTTCAACTCGCAGCGCGCGGAAAACAGCTCGACGTATCAAGCGCAATGTGCCTCGCGGTTGCGTGTATATCAACACGACGTTTAATAACACCATCATTACCGTGACGGATGCTCAGGGTGACGTCATACGCTGGAACAGCGCCGGCGCCGCCGGGTTTAAGGGCACGCGAAAAAGCACGCCTTTTGCCGCGCGGGTAGCCGCAGAAAAAGTGGCAAAAGATGCGATCGATAACGACGGGTTGCAGGAAGTCGATGTTTTTGTCAAAGGCGCCGGGCCAGGGCGTGAAGCTTCACTGCGCGCGTTAGCGGCGGTTGGACTGCGAGTGCGTTCGATTGTCGATACGACTCCCATTCCTCACAATGGATGTCGCCCGCCCAAGAAGCGGCGTGTATAAGTCGACGAAAGTCGAAAGAAGGCATAAGGAGAAGTTATGGCGAGATATATAGGTCCTTCGTGCAAGCTTTGTCGACGAGAAGGGATGAAGCTCTACCTCAAAGGAGACAAGTGTTATGCCCAAAAATGTCCCTTTGAGCAGCGTGCTTACCCACCGGGTCAGCACGGTAAAGAGACTGCCTTTCGCCGGCGCAAGTTGTCTGACTATGCTATGCAGTTGCGCGAGAAACAGAAAGCGCGTCAGATTTATGGGATACTGGAACGACAGTTCCGCCGTTATTACCGCGAAGCGCAACGTCGTCCCGGTTTGACGGGCGAAAATTTGCTGGCCATGTTAGAAAGCCGGTTGGACAACGTGGTTTATCGGCTGGGCCTGGCCGACTCCCGCGCCCACGCGCGTCAGTTGGTGGAACATGGACACTTTATGGTCAATGGGCGTGTGACCGATATCCCGGCTTTCCTGGTGCATCCTACCGATTTGGTCAGTGTACGACCGGAAAGTCGCCGGGCGAAGTACTTTAAGGAGCGTAAAGAGCTTCTCGGAAAACGTGAGGTTCCCGCCTGGTTAAGTCTGGATGCCGAAACTCTGGACGGCCGGGTGTTGGCGCTGCCGACACGTCAAGAAATTGATGTCCCGGTTGAAGAGCACTTAATCGTTGAGTTCTACTCACGCTAACAGCAGACAGGAGGCAACGTGTTAACAGCGCCGGTTCTGCCGAAAGTAGAGGTGGAAGTAAATGCTCAACAGTATGGGCGCTACATCATTAGCCCGCTGGAGAGCGGTTATGGGGTGACGCTCGGCAATTCCTTGCGGCGAGTGCTGCTTTCCTCGCTGGAAGGAGCCGCGATCACAGCCATGCGTATCACGGATATCCCGCATGAATTCACGGCGATTCCCGGCGTGCGGGAAGACGTGATTCAGGTGATGCTAAGACTCAAGCAGGTGCGGCTTTCATTGGAAGGCGAAGGTCCCCAGTACATGACACTGCGTATCGAAGGGGCAGGCGTGGTCACGGCAGGAGACCTCATCGCTCCACCGGAGATCGAAATCCTGAATCCTGACCTTTACCTGTTCACCGTGGACAACGATGAAACCCACCTGGACTTTGAGTTCACCGTGGAGAATGGGCGCGGTTATGCCCCGGCAGAGGGACGGGGGCGCATGCCTATAGGAATGCTACCGGTGGATGCTATCTTCAGTCCGGTACGCCGGGTGAACTTTCGAGTGGTTCCGGCGCGCGTTGGGCAGTTGACCAACTATGATCGATTGATCATCGACATCTGGACCGATGGCCGTATAACTCCCTTCGAGGCTTTGAAAGAATCGGCGCGGATGCTGGTTACGCACTTACGTTTGATCGCCGGGGCCGAGATAGAAGAGGAAGTTGAATCTGCTGCGGATTTGCAAAAAGGGACCATTCCAGCCCAGGCTTATGCCATCCCTATCGAAGACCTGGGACTGGGGGTGCGCGTCTATAACGCCCTTAAGCGCACGGGGATCTCGAATGTCGGTGAAGTGCTCGAGATGCTGGCGCGGGGTCGGGATGCTATGTTGTCCATCCGTAACTTCGGTGAGAAGTCATTTGATGAGTTAATCGCACAATTAACCCTTAAAGGGTTCTGGACAGAAACAACGGAAATGGAAGTTGTTTAACCTGTCCGAACGTATAGCCAGGAGGTTGAAGTATGCGACATCGCGTCGCGGGTAAAAAATTGAGTCGCCCCGTGGGGCAGCGGACCGCATTACGCCGCAATTTGGTGACGGAGCTGTTCCGTTATGACCACATCCGTACCACACGGGCGAAGGCGGAAGCAGTGCAGGGACAGGCCGAGAAGTTGATTACGTTAGCCAAGCATGGCCTGATCGACGGGGAGGTGGATCCGTCCAAAGAGCTTCACGCGCGGCGTTTAGCGGCTGCGCGCCTGAATGATCCTGCGGTGGTGCAGAAGTTGTTTAATACCATTGCGCCCCAGTATCGAGATCGTCCGGGAGGATATACTCAGATGTTGAAACTGGGAATGCGCAAGGGCGATGCTGCCCAGATCGTACTTTTAAAACTGGTCGAGGAATAGCGCGGAGAACGTTCCGGCATGGGTCGCCCGCGAGGTGCAGAACCGTGCGTGTAAAAGCCGTCGTGGCTTA
The DNA here is from genome assembly GCA_035415725.1 of Anaerolineae bacterium. Lineage (GTDB taxonomy): Bacteria > Chloroflexota > Anaerolineae > B4-G1 > SLSP01 > DSWT01. The sequence goes on from DAOOGN010000010.1 coordinate 37,325, forward strand.
TGACGGAACCGGCTATGGGGGGTTCCAACGTCAAACGAATGCCCCCAGCATTCAGGAAGAACTGGAACGCGCGCTGGAGAAACTGATGGGCGTTCCCTGCCGTGTCCTGGCAGCAGGACGCACCGATGCCGGCGTGCATGCCGCAGGTCAGGTCATCGCTTTTGACACCCTATGGGGCCATTCGCTGACCGACCTTCAGCGGGGGATCAACGCTTTACTGCCCCAACAGATCGCGGTATGGCGGCTGGAGATAGCAGAGCCGACGTTTCATCCTCGCTATGAGGCACTACGTCGCTGGTATCGCTATACACTCTATCGTGGTGCGGTGCGTAACCCGTTGGTGGGGCGTTTTAGTCTGCACATCGCGCGGTCGCTCAACGTCGAGGCGATGCGCCTTGCGGCCGCAAGGCTGGTAGGGCAACAGGACTTTACGGCTTTCGGTTCACCGGCGGCTGGTGGAAGTGCCATCCGTGAAGTCTATCGCGCGGTATGGACTGAGCAGGACGCATGGCTCTATTTCGACATTGAAGCCAACGCCTTCCTGTATCGGATGGTGCGCCTCATTGTCGGGACGCTGCTTCGTGTGGGGGAAGGCGTCTTGTCGCCGGAGGAGTTCGGTGACATCCTGCGAACGCGAGATCGACGCCAGGCCGGGCCGGCCGTGAGTGCCCAGGGATTGTGCCTGCAGCAGGTTTATTACGCGGGCGAGACCTGTACGTCGGCCTGCCGGTTGGAATGAGAAAAAAGGATTGATGAGGTAGGGGTGAGAAAAGGTGAAACAAGCAAAAATTCATAAGACTTATGTAGCCAGGCCAGATGATATTCAGCGTGAGTGGTACATTGTGGATGCCACAGGTCTGACGTTGGGCCGCCTGGCGACGAAAATAGCGAGCGTCTTGCGCGGGAAGAACAAGCCGCAGTACACGCCGTATGAGGATGTGGGTGATTTCGTCATCGTGATCAACGCTGAAAAAGTTGCGGTTACCGGACGTAAGCTCGACCAGAAAAAGTACTTCCATCACAGCGGCTATCCTGGTGGCATTAAGTCGATTACCCTGCGTCGCCAACTACAAAAGCACCCTGAGCGTGTGATTGAACACGCCGTCAAGGGCATGTTGCCGCGCGGGCCGCTGGGCCGTCGGCAGTTCAAGAAGTTAAAGGTTTATGCCGGTTCTACACATCCTCATCAGGCACAATTGCCTAAACCGTTGGAGTTATAAGGAGTCTAGCGCATGTATTATGAAGGATTAGGGCGTCGGAAAACTGCTTCGGCGCGTGTGCGTCTTCACGCGGGTGGAAGCGGGCAGTACGTTGTGAATGGGCAGCCTTATCGAGAATACTTTCGACGTGAGGTCGATTGGCAGAATGTGGTCATGCCCTTGCAACTGACCCAGACCGAGGGGCAGTTCGATATTACGGTCCTCGTCGAAGGTGGCGGCATTACCGGACAATCTGAGGCCGTGCGCATGGGCATCTCCCGCGCGTTGCTCAACGTTGATCCAGAGTTCCGCACCGTATTGCGGAATGCCGGCTTCCTCACGCGCGATGCACGCGAGAAGGAACGCAAAAAGCCCGGTCTGAAGCGCGCCCGTAAGGCCCCGCAGTACACAAAGCGCTAGGCCTGACCCGCGGCTTGTTTCTGGAGGGATTGGATCGTACAGGTAGGCATGCTCTTGCCTACCTGTTTCTTGTCTATCGGCTCATGCTAATGGGGTCACGGGACAGTTATCCCGGCGGTATCGATTCAGGCTCGTAAACCTGGCGCAGCAACTTATTCCCTAGAGCAGGTTTGGCGCAGATTTTGGCATGCCAGGTGCTCTTGGATGACGAGCGGGGCGTGTTTCTATCAGCCTATCCTCCTTCCCCATAGGGAAGGGGGTGGGGGGATGAGAGGGTCATCGTCTATGGCCGAAGTGCCAACACCTTATGAACCATCCCCAAAGCTCCTTTCGCCACCTGGCAAGGATGGCTGAATAGTTACTCCTGGCGAAGGTTCCCACTTTTGCCAGGTTGACTGGCCTGAATAGACACCTTCAACCGAGGTAGAGGATGAGCACCGATGAGAGTCCCCAGAGGACCAGGTCCACCTGCAAAGGGCGGTCGGTGAGCACCACCTCATCGGGCGCCAGGGTGGTACCGCGCACGTGAATCAAGTACAGATAGCGGAATGTGCCATAGATGACAAAGGGGATGGTCAACATCATCCAGTAGCCGGCAGGCAAATTCGGGGCGGAAAAGGTGTACAGGGCGTAAGCCAGGATCATGGAGGCCGTGACAGTGCTGAGCAAGTGATCCAGCAGAGGCAGGTTGTAATCTTCCAGACTGGCGCGGTGATTGGTGGCCTCGCTGCCCAGGAGTATCAGTTCCCCACGCCGTTTACCCAGTCCCAAAAAGAGGGACAGGAGAGTTATGCAGATGAAGAGCCAGGGGGAAAAGCGTTCCGCGTTCACGAGGGGTATGCCCCCGGCTACGCGCAGTACGAAACCGGCTGCAATCGCCATCACGTCCAACAGGACGATGTGCTTGAGGTAAAGTGAGTACGCCAGTTGCAACAGCAGATAACCGGCAAGAATAACGGCAAACACCGGATTCAGCAGCACACCGAGGACAAGTGAGGTCATCGCCACCCCCACTGCCAGACCGAGGGCCAGTTTGGGCGAGAGTTCCCCGGCAGCCAGGGGGCGATAGCGTTTTGTGGGGTGCTGGCGATCTTTTTCCAGGTCCACAACATCGTTGATCGTGTAGACCACGCCGGAAACCAGACAAAACAACGCAAAACCCACGATCGTGGGCCATAGATACTGCCATTGCAACAGCTTTTCATCGAAAACCAGCGCCGCAAAAATAACGCCGTTCTTGATCCATTGTTGCGGACGCATCGTCCGCGAAAAAGCCATCAGATTGTGCATCATTTTACCTCCATAAGTTCTCTATCAGTAACGACTCAGTCGCCTTTGCCAGATGGCGAACGGGGCTTTGGGAAAGGTGCATAAGAAGTTGGCACTTCTGACCCTCTCATCTCCCAGCCCCCTTACAAAAAAGTCCCCCTTCCCTGGGGAAAAGGGACAGGGGGGATGGGCACATAGAAACCCACCTATCTCGTCATTTACAAGCACCTGGCATACCAAAATCCGCACCCAACCTGGCATAGGGAATAAAAGGCTGCGCCAGGTTGACCGGCCTGAATAGATACCTCTATCATACCCTAACCAGGCCAGGCGACAAGTGACTTGTCGAATTGGCGATTTCCCTCTATACTTCGGGGAGAGGAATAAACACTCAAAGGCATCCTGTCGGAATAAGCCATACCTAAGGAGGGCACTATGATGCGTGTCGTGTTACGGACTCTATGTATCCTGTTGTGGGTGACGTTCTTATCAGGTTGCCAGATGTTAGGGGGGACGCCGACGCCTTTGCCCATCATGCATACAGCTACGCCGGGAGCGTCTGTGGCAATGACGCCGTTACCCACAACTGTTCCACCTTCGTCGACGTTGACCCCGCAACCCGCCGTCACTCCGCAGTCCGGCACTGAGGTGACCTCCCAGGTCATCGTCCTGGACTATCCGCAGAATGGCGAAACCGTTGGCAATCCACTGACCGTGCGTGGGCACGCGGCGCTGATGCCCTTCGAGGCGACACTCGTTGGACGCGTGTACGATGCGTGGGGGCAACTCTGCGGTGTGGCGCCGATCCGGGCGCAAGGCGAGTACGGCGGTCCGGCAACCTTTGAGGGCAGCATCCTCTATGGCGGCATGCCGGGCGCAGGCCAGATCGAAGTAGTGGATGTGAGCGCCAAAGACGGCAGCGATATTGCCGCCGCCACCGTTGCCGTGGCGCTGGCGGGCTTTCCGGGCAACGGCTACGTCGAAATGCCTGCGCCATTGGCCCAGGTGACAGTGCCTACCCACGTACTGGCCCGTGTAGGACGACCGGGCGAGCAAGTCAACGTGACGTTGACCTGGAACGATGGCACACAATTCACCCACATGGTCACCCTTCTGCCGGGACAGGATGGACGCGGACTGGCGATCCTCAGCATGGATTGGGTTGCCGACCCTAAGCCGACGCATCCCGATACCCAGGGTGCCGCCCTGCAAATCCATGATCTGACGGGGCAACCCCTGGCCTGGCAGCCCCTGACCATTCTGCATCCCAACGACGCCAGCACGATGAGCGTCGACGTTTACTGGGTGCGCAACGAGCAAGTTGTCCCGCAATCCTTGCGTCTCCCCCGCACGCAAAGCATCGGGCGGGTCTCCCTTGAAGCGCTGCTGTGGGGGCCGGTTCCCGACAATCTCGATGGCTTTCAAACGGCGATCCCCTTGCCCGCGGAAGTGCTGACGGCGGCGAATCGTGGCGCCGATTGGGGCGAGCGCGTGCGCCTCAAAGATCTCGCCATCACCAACGGCGTGGCGCGGGCAGACTTCTCGAAGGAACTGCTGGCCAATGCCGGCGGCGCGCTGCGGATGTCGCTCATCCGTCAACAGATCGAGCAAACGCTGCTGCAATTCCAGACGGTCCGGCAAGTCATCATCACCGTGGAGGGGCAGACGGGGATGCTGGAACCATAAGCGCAAGTGGCGTATTGGGCAAAACCTGGGAAGATAGCAGAATGCAAAACCGTGAAAACCGAGGAAAGATAGCGAGTTTATGAACGAACGGCGGACAATCTCCCCGGAAGTGGAACCGGAAGAGGCTATGTTGGATCGGACACTGCGCCCCCAACGGCTGGATGACCTCATCGGGCAGGATCGCGTGCGCGAGAACTTGCGCATCCTCATCGAAGCGGCGAGAGCGCGCCACGAGCCGATGGAGCATGCGCTGTTCTACGGTCCTCCGGGTTTGGGGAAGACGACTTTAGCCCATATCGTCGCCAATGAGATGGGCGCCAATATCCGTATCACCGCCGGTCCTTCGATTGAGCGGGCGGGCGATCTGGCGGCGATCCTCAGCAATCTGCACGAGAAGGAAGTGCTCTTCATCGACGAAGTGCATCGCCTGGGGAAGGTGGTGGAGGAAATTCTCTACCCGGCGATGGAAGATTTCGCGCTGGATTTGGTCATCGGGCAGGGACCGGGGGCGCGCACGGTACGCCTGAGCCTGCCGCATTTTACCGTGATCGGTGCGACGACGCGGCTGGCGCTGCTCTCGGCACCGCTGCGAACACGCTTCGGGGCGACCTATCGGTTGGATTTCTACGACGAGGCCGCGCTAAGACAAATCGTCGAACGCGCCGCGCGGGCGTTGAACGTGCCCCTGGACCCGGCAGGCCGTGACGAAATCGCCCGCCGGGGCCGGGGAACGCCGCGTGTGGCGTTGCGCGTGCTGCGCCGCGTGCGCGATTACGCCCAGGTGCGCGGCGACGGCATCATCACCGGTGAGCTGGCCGCCGAGGCGCTGGCGTTGCTGGAAATCGATGCGCGGGGGCTGGATGACCTTGACCGCCGTGTCCTGCGCACCATCATCGAAAAATTCGACGGTGGTCCGGTGGGGCTGGAAACCATTGCCGCGTCCGTCGGCGAAGCCGCCGACACGATCATGGACGTGGTCGAGCCGTACCTTTTGCAGCTTGGCTTCATCGGCCGCACGCCCCGTGGACGGACGGCGACGCGCCTGGCCTACGAACACCTCGGCCTTCCCTACACGCAGTTGGAACAGGGCGCGTTGTTCTGAAGCGCCAACCACAAGTCTGGCTATGTTGACCACGGGGACGCTGCTCCACAATCGTTACCGGATCGACCGCTTACTGGAATTCGGCGTGATGGGGGCGATGTATCGCGCCTGGGATACACAGCGCGAGGTGGCGGTCTCGGTCAAGGAATTGACGCCGCAACCGGACCTGAATGACGCCGTCCTCGAACGGTTGCGTCAAAAATTCGAGCAAGAAGCCAACATCCTCCGCCCCTTGCATCATCCCGCCATGGTCGGCTGCGTCGATTTTTTTCACGCGCCGGCCCTCACCGCGGGCGGGTCGGCTCCCAATACCTACCTGGTGATGGATTTCGTAGAAGGGGAGAGTCTGGCGGATTGCATCGCGCGCGTCGGCGCATTGCCTGAAGCGCAGGTGAAAGTCTGGGCCGGGCAAATTTTGGACGCGCTGGACTACTGCCACAACCACGGCGTCCTCCACCGCGACATCAAGCCGCAAAACATTATCCTTTGCCCCGATGGCGGTGCCGTATTGGTGGGATTTGAGTTGACGAAGCTCTGGGACCCTAACGATCCCCGTTCCTGGACCGCCACACGGGTGATGGGGACGCCGGAATATGCGCCGCCGGAGCGCTGGGGACTACAATCGTGGCATATCGACATTCTCAGCGACATCTACAGCCTGGGCGCGACGCTCTACCACGCGCTGACAGGGAAAGCGCCGCAGACCGCCGGGGAGCGCATGGCGAACCCCTACCGCTTTTTGCCGGTGAAGGAGTTGAGCCGCGTGAGCGCGCGGACCCAGGCCGTTATCACCCAGGCGATGGAACTGCCCCGCGAGAAACGTTTCCGCAGTGCCGCCGCGATGAAAGCTGCCCTGATGGACGTAACGCCGTTGAGCGCCATCGAAGCCGTCCAGCCGGCCCGGCTGATCCTCACCTCGCGCAGGGAACGACTGCGGAACCGGGCACTGCTGGCCCTGGTGAGCTGCGTGGTGTTGAGCCTGGCAGGGATCATCGGCATGGTGATGCCGATGTGGCGCAGCGCACAAATTCTCCCGACGCCCGCGCCGGAGGTATTCACACCGTCGGTCGCCGTGCCGGAGACTGCCGCCGCACCGTCGTTCATCCTCTCCGCCATCCCCACCCGAACGTCCGTATCTTCCCCGCGCCCGCAGAACACGCCGGTTGCCTTCTCCACGGCGCCCGCCGACTGGATGCTGGCGTTCGCCGATGATTTCAACGCCAATACCCACGCCTGGGTTGTCGGCAGCTACGAAGACGCCTGGGGGACCATGAGCCGTGTGATCACCGACGGGCTGTACACGTGGAACGTTACTGCCTTGCAGAGCGTCGGACGTTGGTGTATGCCCACCATCACCCCGACGACCGATTTCTACCTGACGGTGGACGCGCAGCGGGTCAGTGGGCCTGTGGACGCCGGTTATGGGCTGGTCTTCCGCCACAGCAACGGGAATTACTACCTGTTCAGCATCCGCGACGACGGATTTTTCAACTTCAATCTGTGGTATGATTTCACCTGGAGCGCCATCATCGATTGGACGGGAACGTTGACGATTCACCCGGGCGAAGTCAACCAACTGGCCGTGTTGGCAGAAGGAACCCATTTCACGTTCAGCATCAACGGTGAACAAGTCGCCGCCATAGAGGACGCCCAATTGTCGGCGGGTGAAGCCGGGCTTGCGGTGCTGCTCATCACGCCGGGTGACGCGGTTTTCACCTTTCAACGTTTCAGGCTCTATACACCGTGAGAGCTTTTCCACCCCGGACAGGTTTTCTGCAACCTGTCAGATGTGAAGATTGTGGTATGATAGGGGAAAATTAGAAAAAGGATAGGAAGGAAATAGACTGTGATACGTGGGTTACTGTATACTGTAGGACGCACTTTGGTCGCGCTGTATGCGCAATTGTTCATGGATATGGAGATTCTCTGGGAAGCGCCGTTGCCGCCAGGTCCCAAACTCATCGTGGCGAATCATCCCAGCTTTAGTGATCCTTTCGTTCTCTCGTTGCTTTCATCTCGCCCCATGGCAATCCTGATCACCTCCGTCGCCTTTCTGGTGCCCATACTCGGTTTCTACCTGAAACGATCGCGCCACATCCCAGTCGTTGAGGGGGCGGGACGGCTGGCGTTCGATGAGGCGCTGCAGCGGCTGAAGGCCGGCGATACAGTAGCGCTCTTCATCGAAGGGAAGAACAGTCCACCCGAAGGCGGCTTCTGCCCGCCGCGCACCGGCGCAGTACGGTTGGCCCTGAGCGCGGGCGTGCCGATCATCCCGGTAGGCATTCAGTTGGCGCAGGAGCGATTGCGCCTTATCGAGGGGAAGATCAAGGGGCAAACCTACCCGGAATACTGGTACTTACGTGGGCCGTTCCGCATGGTCGTGGGCAAGCCGATCTACCTGGAAGGCGATGTTGAGGATCGCCCCCGTGTGGTAGCAGAATCGCACCGCGTGATGCAACACATCATCGATTTGGTTCATGAGAGCCAATAATGTTTCCAGAAAAGTACGCCTTGACGCCGGGATAAGTGAAGGCGTGCAGGCAATGCAGGCTGAAATTTAAGCTGTGAGGAGAGGGTATGTGATTGACGTGTGGGGTGTATTCTCTAACTTTTTATGGATTCTGGGTCTCGCCGTGCTCCTGGCCGTGTGGAGTTACGCTTCCTACGAAGCCGGGCGCAGCAAGCAAAAAGTTCGCCACAAGCTCAATGAAATGGGCTACGCTTTAGCTTTGGATGCCGGCATGGTGTTATTTCTTGCAGGGATGGTGGCGACCGAAGACCGTTGGTGGGCACGTGGCTTGTGGATTGTCCTCGGTCTGGGCGTCCTCGTCGAAGGGATAGGGCGCATTGTCCAACATCGCAAAGCCGCGCAAGCCGGAACACCCTCATCCTATGACAGCCATTGACCTCGTGACTCCACCGCCAGGCACACCGACGCCCTCACCAAAACCGCGCGCGGCCTGGTTAGCCCTGGGACTTCCCTGCGCAGGGTTACTCATCGTTGGGCTTTTGGGCCGGATCGCTGGGAGCGTTATCGTCCATACCCTTGTGGGGATGGTAGGGACTGCGGTGGGCGGCATAGCGGCGGGCGTCACCGCCCAACGCTTCATCGCTCACGGGAAATCGAGCGGTGAGGTAGTCTTCGGTATAGGCGCAACGACGGCAATTGGCGTTGTCGCCATCGGCTATATCTATCTGTTTTACATCGAGAACGCCATGTCGACTATCCTCACCCTGGCGCGCAACGTCGAGCAGACCTTCATCTTCGTGGAATTCTTCACGGCGCAATACGCCGGAACGCTTTGGGCGCGACGGTTTTTCCCCGTTATCCGTGGCACAAACTAAAGTGGCCTGGCAATCACTACCGTACAGTCCCAGAGAGCCATCCTCTCTTCTCCCTCTTGAGCGGGGCTACATTATCGTCCGGCAGATTGTCGTGTACCCATATCATGGCTTCCACCCGCGAACGAACGGCTAACTTCGTCATCACGTTATTCACTGCCCCATCATGGGCACTGTGCCCGGGCTGACCTGCGTTTTAGCTTATCGGCGGTAAAATGAAAGGCGTCCTCTACCGGCAAGCAGAAATGACAAGGGAAACTTTTTCCATCCGCGATGTGCCCATCTACGGGTCGTTGATTCTTGCGCCGATGTCGGGCTACAACGACCAGCCGTTTCGCCGCTTGTGCCGCGAATTCGGTGCGGCGTTGGTCTACACCGGCCTGCTCTCGGCCAGCGCCATTAGCTATGCCTCCCCACGTTCAGACGAGATGCTGCGCTTCCATCCCGACGAACATCCGCTGGCATGCCAGCTTTTCGGCAGTGATGAGCAAGTTCTGGAACGCGCCGCGCGCACCGTTGAAGCGCTCGGCATCGCTGTATTGGACTTCAACATCGGTTGCGCCGAACCGAAAATCGTGAAGGGCGGCTATGGCGCGGCGTTGCTCAAAGAGCCGGCGACCATCGGGCGCCTTATGACACGCCTTGTCCGCGCGGTGCAGGTTCCGGTCACCGGCAAAATGCGGCTGGGGTGGGACGCGAATTCACGTAATTACCTGGAAGTGGCTCATATCCTGGAAGACAGCGGCGCAGCGCTGATCGCCGTCCACGGACGCACCGCCGACCAGGGCTATCTGGGGGTTGCCGACTGGGACGCCATCGCCAAGGTGAAGCAGGCCGTTCACATCCCCGTCCTCGCCAGCGGCGACGTGAAGTGCGCCGCCGACATCGACCGCCTCCAGGCGCATACCGGCTGTGATGGTGTGATGATCGGGCGCGCTGCTATCGGCAACCCGTGGATTTTCCAGCGCCGCGACCTGCCCGCCGTCCCGTTAGCCGAACGTGTGCCGGTCATCGTCCGCCACCTGCGGGATATGGTGGAATTCCACGGTATTGAGCAAGGTGTGCCACGCTTCCGCAAACATCTGCGGCGCTACCTGACCGGCACCGCCATCACCCGCCGGCAACGCCGCGACTTCATGGTATGCGATGATGCGGATACGCTGGTGGACTGGTTGGAAGCCACCGTCTAACAACAATCTAGTCCATCGTGGCAGAAATTTCACACCCGTTAGCCATGCTTGGAGCGGATCGCCAGATCCGCGGTTCTGGCGCGCTACGCCGGGATCTGGTGATCCCTGGCAAGTCTTAACTGGGGAACTATTTGTGCCGTGCAGTACTAGGAGAACTTGAACCTGTCTCAATAAGGAGTATAGTTGGCCTGATCCATACATGGAAATTTCACCGCCAAGGCGCCCAGAACGCCAGGCTTTGTGACTATTTGACTCCAGACTATCCGACTATTTTCAAGGGAGGAAGCGATGAACATGGATGCGGTTAATCTGGTCTATTTCTCGCCCACCCACACGACGCAACGCCTCTTAGAGGGTATCGCCCAGGGGATGGGGGTCAGCACGGTGACTCCCATAGACCTGACGCCGCCGCATGCACCACATCAAAGGATCGAGATCGACCAGGTCACCCTGACTCTCATCGGTGCGCCGGTGCATAGCGGGCGGCTGCCGAAGGTGGCGGTGGAACGGCTTTACCGCGTGCAGGGCAACAACACACCGGCAGTGCTCGTCGTTGTCTACGGCAATCGCGCTTTTGAAGATGCACTCCTGGAGTTGAAGGATGTGACAATGGCGCGCGGCTTCATCCCTATCGCCGGCGCGGCGTTTATCGGGGAACATTCCTATTCCACCGCAGCACTGCCCATCGCCGCGGGCCGCCCGGATGCCGCCGATATGGAGAAAGCCATTGCGTTCGGGCAGCAAATTCGGCAGAAGCTGGCGCAGACGCCGCTCGACAATCTGCCGCCGCCAACCATCCCCGGCAATTTCCCGTACAAAGAACGGCGACCTTCCACTGAGACCCCGCCAACCCCGATCACCATCGCCGATCTCTGCACGCTATGCGGAGATTGCGCCACCGTCTGCCCGACCGCGGCCATCACCGTCAGCGACGCCGTGATCACCCAGGCGGCAGCTTGCATCCAGTGTTGCGCTTGTACGCGCGCCTGCCCCACCGGCGCGCGGGTGATGGAAGATCCGCGCATTCTGCGGACAGCCGCGTGGCTGTACGAAGAACACAGCGCGCGCCATGAACCGGAGATCTTTTTAGAAGGTGTTATTTATGGATACCAAGAGCCAAGATGTGGGGAATATCCCCAACCGCTCCACCCGCGTGACCCGTCACATTGAACAACACGGCGGCGGTGGAACCCTTTCGGACATCATCCTGGGCGGACAGGATGGGGTTGGTCAATGTCCTGGGAGTTATTCAGAAGATGCCCGCGGCCGAGCGTGAGGAAGTCCGCCAAATCTATCGCGCCTGGGGATTGGAGGGCGAGGCACTGGAAGAGGTGGTGCGGCAGGTCACCGCCAATGAGGAAACCTGGCTTCAGGTGATGATGGCCGATGAATTGAAATTGCAGCCGGTGGACGAACAGCGTGTCCTGCGCAGCGCACTTGTCGTTGGTCTGGCGGCCATCATTGGCTCCCTGGTGCCGCTGATCCCCTTCTTTTTCCTGGCGTCAGGTCTGTTTTCGCGGAGCCTGGCCGTCGGCATCTCCCTGGCGATGTCAGCAGTAGCGTTATTCCTGGTGGGTGTATACAAAGCGCGCCAGACGGTCGGACGCCCCGGACGTTCTGGCCTGCAAATGACCGTCATCGGGATAGCTTCGGCGCTGGCCGGCTACGGTATTGGGACGCTGTTCGGCGGATAACAAATTGGCGAGAAAATGAGCACTCAAGATACCCTCACCTATTCCTATTGGGGGCAGACGACCGAACAGCTCTTGACAATGCTGCAAAGTTCAGCCGCCGGTCTCACCACCCCGGAGGCACAACAACGCCTGGAACAGTACGGCCCGAACGTTTTGGAAACCCACGCGGAAGTCACGCCGTTGCGGTTGTTTCTCAAACAGTTCCGCGACCCCATTGTGCTGATTTTGCTTTTTGCCACGACGGTCTCGGCGGTGACACAGGAATGGATTGACGCGGGCATCATCCTGGTGATTGTGGTGGGCAGTGCGCTCTTGAGCTTTTTCCAGGAATACCGGGCGGGCAACGCGGCGGCAAAATTGCGTGCCCAGATCACCCCCAAGGCAACGGTTCTCCGCGATGGACAAGCTCAGAGCATCCCCGCTGAAGAAGTCGTGCCGGGAGATGTGGTGCAGCTTTCTGCCGGAAGTCTCATTCCTGCCGATGGCGTGCTGCTGGAAGCCACCGACTTCTACGTGAACCAGGCCGTGCTCACCGGCGAGACGTTCCCGGTGGAGAAAAGGCCGGGCCCGGTAGCGGAGGGAGCGAGCTTGCCGGAGCGCACGAATTGCGTCTTCATGGGCACGAACGTGCGCAGTGGTTCGGCCAAAGCGCTCATCGTGCAAACGGGCGCCGCTACCGTCTTCGGGCAGGTGGCGAAGCGGCTCACGGTGCGCCCGCCGGAGACCGAGTTCGAGCGCGGCATCCACCGGCTGGGTTACATGCTCACCCGTGTGATGTTCATCCTGGTGTTCCTGGTTTTCGCCGTCAACGTCTTCTTCCACAAACCGGTGCTGGATTCACTGTTGTTCTCCGTCGCCCTGGCGGTGGGTCTCACGCCACAACTGCTGCCGGCGATCATCAGCATCACGCTTTCCAAAGGCTCGCAGCGCATGGCGGCGGATGGCGTCATCGTGCGGCGGCTGGAATCCATCGAAAACTTCGGCAGTATGGACGTGCTCTGCACCGACAAGACCGGCACCCTTACGCTGGGCGTGGTGAGTCTGGATGGCGCGGTGGATGTGCAGGGGCAATCTTCGGAGGACGTTTTCCGCTACGCCTATCTCAACGCCTGTTTCGAGACCGGCCTTTCCAATCCCCTGGATGAAGCCATCACGGCGCACGCGCAGCCTGACGTGACCGGCTACACCAAGGTTGACGAAGTCCCTTACGATTTCGTGCGCAAACGGCTGAGCATTGTTGTCCAGACGGCGACCGGGCTGTTGCAAATCACTAAGGGCGCACTGGACAACGTGCTGGAGGTGTGCACTCAGGTTCAAGAAGGCGCCGTCAGCGTGCCTCTCGATGACGACCGCCAACAGCAGATTCAGCAACGCTACACCGCCTGGAGCGAACAGGGATTTCGGGTGCTGGGCGTCGCCGTGCGGATGATGCCGGAGCAAGCGCGCTACACCCGCCGTGACGAGCACGACATGACGTTTGTGGGTTTTCTGCTCTTTTTCGATCCACCCAAACCCGGCGTCCGCGAGACGATCGCGGCGCTGGAGGAACTGGGTGTGCAGCTCAAGATCATCACCGGTGACAACAAACTTGTTGCCCGGCATGCCGCCAATGCGGTTGGAATGACCGTGACCGGCATGCTGACCGGCGCAGAGATCGCCGATATGTCCGATGAGGCGCTCTGGCACGCCGCCGAGCACGCCAACCTCTTCGCCGAAGTAGATCCCAACGAGAAAGAGCGCCTTATCCTGGCGCAAAAGAAACTGGGGCACGTGGTGGGCTATATGGGCGACGGCATCAACGACGCGCCGGCGCTGCACGCCGCAGACGTGGGTATCTCAGTGGATACGGCAGTGGATGTAGCGAAAGAAGCCGCCGACTTCGTACTGCTCAAACACGATCTCTCCGTTTTGCGACAGGGGATTGTACTGGGACGGACGACGTTCGCCAACACCCTCAAATACGTCTTCACCACCGTCAGCGCCAATTTCGGCAATATGTTCAGCATGGCCGGCGCCTCATTGTTCCTGCCATTCCTGCCGCTGCTGCCGCTGCAAATCTTGCTCACGAACTTCCTCACCGACCTCCCTTCGATGAACATTGCCGGCGACAGTGTAGATCAGATGTTGATCAACCAACCCCGTCGCTGGAACGTCGCCTTCATCCGCGATTTTATGATCACGTTTGGCATTACCAGCTCCGTTTTCGATTACCTGACCTTCGGCGTGCTGCTCCTGATTCTCAAGGCGAATGAAACGCAATTTCACACCGGCTGGTTTCTTGAGTCCATCCTGACGGAATTGCTGATTGTCTTTATCGTGCGCACGCAACAGCCGTTCTACAAAAGCCGTCCGGGCCGGATGTTATGGATGGTCACTCTGATCGTAGCCGGCGTCACATTGGCCCTCCCCTATTCACCGCTGAACACACTGTTGGGGCTGGATCCACTGCCACTGCCGATTTTCCTGGCCTTGATCGGCATCACCATGCTTTACCTGTTGGCCTCGGAGACGGTGAAACACTTTTTCTATCGCAAGGAGCACGTCTAAAATGAAACGTATCGCCGTTTTGACCAGTGGCGGTGACGCCCCAGGGATGAACGCTGCTATTCGCGCCGTGGTGCGCTGCGGCCTGGAGCAAGGGTGGGAAGTGTTCGGCGTCCAACATGGCTATGCCGGCCTCATCGCCGACGATATGACGCCGTTGAGCGCTAGAGATGTCGGCGGCATCATCCAATGGGGCGGCACGATGTTAGGCAGCGCGCGCTGTCCGGAGTTCAAAACAGAAGAAGGCCGTCGGCAAGCCATCAGCGCATTAGAGCGGCGCGGCATTGAAGCCACCGTGGTTATCGGGGGGAATGGATCACAGACCGGCAACCACGCGCTCTCGGCGCTGGGATTTCCCACCGTCGGCGTGGCTTCGACCATCGACAACGACCTCTACGGTTCCGACATCACCATCGGTGTAGATACAGCGCTTAACATTGCCCTGGAAGCCATTGACCGGCTAAAGGTCACCGCCTCTTCCCACCATCGCGCCTTTCTCGTCGAAGTGATGGGGCGCGAGTGCGGCTATCTGGCGCTGATGGCAGGCATCGCTGGCGGCGCCGAAGCCGTGGTGCTTCCCGAACTGGAAACGGACCCGGAAGTGGTAGCTGCCGAGCTGCTCGCTGCCTACGAACGCGGCAAGCCCCACGCCCTGATCGTTGTCGCGGAAGGCGCGCAGTATAATGCCGAGGGATTGGCCGCTTACTTCAAAGAGCACCGTGAGCGCCTGGGCTTCGACTTGCGGGTGACGACGCTGGGGCATGTGCAGCGCGGCGGCGCGCCGGGGGCGTTCGACCGTCTCCTTGCCAGCCGTCTGGGTGCGGCGGCGGTTGAAATTCTGGCCGCCGGTCAGCATGGCATCCTGGTAGGCCTGAACAAAGGGGCGATAACGGCGATACCCCTGGCGGATGTGGTGGGCAAACAAAAGCCGCTGGATATGAACTTGATCAAGTTGGCGAACGTTTTATCACAGTAAGCAGAATCTTTTATGTCCAGCTCAGACATGGCGCCAAAGATCACGGCTCTGCTGCGGGTTCCCCCGTTGATGCTCCGCCTGGCGCGCCAGCTCCCTATGCTCATTTTGCTGGGGCTGGCCGTGCATTTGATCTTGCCCCAGTTGACCACGCTGGAACACTCACTCAAGATCATCGAAAAGATGGCCTGGTGGGCCGTCGTCCTGGCGGTTGGAGTGCAAATTTTGAGCTATGTGGGCAGTGGTTATCTGCTCAGCAGTCTGGCAAGTATCTCACCGCCGCACTTGGGGATCGGGCGCGGCATGGTCATCACCCTGGCGGCATCCAGTGTAGGATTGGTCGCCGGCGGTGCGGTGGGCAATGCGGCGGCGGTTTATCGTTGGACACGCAGCAGTGGTGTGGGAAAAGAGGGGGCGCTCCTGGCAAGCTGGTTGCCCTCCCTTTTCAACAACGCTATCCTGGCGCTCGTTGCCGTCGCGGGCGTGCTGCATTTGTTGATCGTCCATGAATTGTCCACCCTCCAGGCGATTGGCTTTAGTCTGACGTTGGCATTGATCGTCGGCGCGATGAGCATCATCATTTGGGGTGTGCATCACCAGCCCGCTTTCACCGCACTTTTGACGCAGATTTCCCGCCGCTGGGCCAGCCTGTGGCGGCGTCCTTATGATCCCACCGCAACCACAGATACCACGGCGCGGATCTTTGGCGCCTGGGATGTGTTGCGCACCAGTGGGTGGCATCGACCGGTATTGGGGGCTGTGCTGAACATCGGCTTCGATATGGCGACGCTCTTTCTGCTCTTTATCGCGGCTGGGCACGTGGTCAGCCCCGGCGTGCTGCTGACCGGTTACGGCTTACCGCTGCTGCTGGGGAAAGTGACCTTTTTGCCCGGTGGTGTCGGCATCGTCGAGGGCACGATGGCCGCTTTGTACAACGGATTGGATGTGCCGAATGCCGTCAGCGTGCTGGTCATTTTGGCCTATCGCATCATTTCATTCTGGGTGCCCACGTTGTTGGGATTCCCGCTTGTGATTTACTTACAACACACTACACACCCGGTGGAGGAAACATCATGAACGAACGAGGTGAAAACATGACTGCTACAGTGGCATTGATTCAAGGGGACAATCGCTATGACAACCTGCGTGCGGCGCTAGACCTGATTGCCGCTGACATCCCGTTTGACGGACGCCGGCAGGTGCTCATCAAACCTAACTTTGTCAGCCAACGGCAACTGGCGGCCACGCACAACGATGCACTGCGCGCGGTGCTGGATTTCGTGCGCGCGCGGTACGCCGGGGCGCTGGTCGTCGCCGAAGGTGCGGCGCTCGTCAACACCTGGGACAGTTTCGCCCATTTCGGCTACGAAGCGCTGGTCGCGCCATACGACGTCACGCTGGTGGACCTCAACGCGGATGATACCGTTCCCGTACAGGTCTACGACCGACATCTACAACCTAAAACGCTGCGCCTGGCGCGCACCGTGGTAGAAAGCGATCTGCGCATTTCGGTCGGACCGCCGAAAACTCACGACACGGCCATTGTCACCCTGTCGATCAAAAATATGGTGCTGGGATCGCTCGTCAATCCCACGGTGGCAGCGCGCGATCGGCCACAACACGAATCGCTGGGGATGCTCGACAGACTGATACCGCAGTGGTTGCGCTTTTCCGCACCGGCGGATTGGGTGATGGCGCGCATGGCCGGAAACAACCCCAGCGACAAATTCGCCATGCACCAGGGCTATCCTGTCTTTAACTTGAACATGGCGATGCTGGCGCCATGGGTTTGGCCGCATGTGGCCGTCATTGACGGCTTCGAAGCCATGGAAGGCCCCGGACCGACGAAGGGCGACCCGGTGGATTGGCGTGTGGCACTGGCGGGCACCGATGCGTTGGCCGTGGATACCTTCACCGCGCGCTTGATGGGCTTCGATCCGCACGCCATCGGCTATCTCCATTATTGTCAACGCCTGGGGCTGGGCGTCGCCGATTCCGCCGCCATCACGGCGGTGGGCAACGTGGAACCGGACGTCGTGCGGCGGCAATTCAAGCCCCATCCCGGCTACCGGCGGCAGCTCAAATGGCATTTGGCGGCGGCAGATCGACTGCTGCGCCAAGCGCCGCCCGTGCAGCCATCCGCGGATTGCTGTGGCAGCGAAGACGCCGTCCCATAAGCGTGATTTCAATATCTGGCTACGGCTCGCGCCGTTGCTCCTGGCCGTGCCGGCGATCCAGCCCTTCCTGGGTAACGAACTCACCGCCGGCTACGACAACGTCTTGCACCTCTGGCGTAGCCTCGAAGCCGACCAGATGCTCGGGCAAGGCATCCTCTACACTCGCTGGTTCCCCGACATGGTCTTTGGCCTCGGCTATCCCATGCTCTTGTTCAACCCGCCGCTCTCGGCGCTGCTGGCGGCCCTGTTCCACCGGCTAGGGCTGGATTGGCCCCTCGCCATCAACGGCGTCTTCGCCGTGGGGACACTCTTCTCCGGCTGGACAACCTGGCTCTGGGTCCGCGACTTGCGCCGCACCGCACCCCCCCTCGAACGTGAAATCGCCGCCCTGGCCGCCGCCCTGGTGATGGTCACACTGCCGTTCCATGCCTACGTCAACTATCATCGCGCCAGTATGAGCGAAGCGCTGGCCTGGGCCTTCCCCTCCCTCATTCTTTGGGGATTGGGACGCTGGCAGCGCCACGCCGAACGCCGTGGGCTGTGGGCGGCGGCGGGCGGTCTGGCGGCCATGTTACTCACGCACGATGCCTTCGCCTACCTGCTGCTGCCGCTTCTGGTGGCCTGGGTCGTAGCCGGCGCGCTTGATGAGCGCAGTTGGCGCGCAGTCTGGCGCGGCGTTTGGGCGCTGGGACTGGGGATCGGCATCGCGGCGTTCTTCTGGCTCCCTTCGATTCTGGAACGGGGCCATGTGCAGTTCGAGCGCGTGTTGAGCTACCGCTATTCGGCCAGCTTCGTGGCGCTGACGACCTTGCTGGAGCCGCCGCGCGCCTTCGATACCAGCCTGCTCAATCCCTGGCTGCCCAAAGGAATCGGACTGCTGCCGGCGCTGTGTATGCTGCCGACGTTGCCCGTCCTCATTTCGCTGCGCCGTAAGGCAGGCTTTGGGCAACTTTTCATCTTATGGATAACGACCCTCGGCTACGTGTGGCTCGCCATGCCTGCCGCCGCCTGGTTCTGGAAGCTGATCCCGCCACTGGCGTTTTTGCACTTCCCCTGGCGCTTTCTCTCGCCGGCCGCCGTGGGGGTCGCTGCACTTGCCGGGAGCGGGTGTGGATGGTTAGCGCGGCGTTGGACTCCCGCCGGCCCGCTGCTGCTCATGGTGTTGAGCCTGGGCGCCCTCGGTTGGCTCTATCCGCCCCATACCGATCTCTCCCAACCGGCGACGCTCGCCGGAATGCTCGACTACGAACATCAAACCGGCTGGCTCGGCGGGACGACCTTTGGCGAACTGCTGCCCAAGACCGTGCAGCAACTTCCGTCGGATAATCCCCTGGAAGCAGACCTGCGTGCCGGGCGCGAGCCGGTGCGCCTGCGTCCCGAAGACCTGCCCGCCGGCGCGACCATCCACGCGGCCGATTACGGACCGAATCGTGCACGGGTAATCGTGGAATCGCCCGTCCCCTTTCGCGCCCGCTACTGGACGTTCGCCTATCCCGGCTGGCGCGTGCGGATCGACGGCGCGACTGTGCCTATCATTCCCAGCGAACCGGAGGGGCTGATTACCTTCGACGTGCCGGCCGGACGCCACACGCTGGAGATTCACTTTGGTGAAACCCCCGGGCGGCTTGTCGCGGATGCGCTCTCGGTGCTCAGCCTGGCCCTGCTGCTGCTCAGTCACAAAAGAGCGCCTCGAGGTGACGCAACCCGTCCGGCGGAAATGCTGGAAACGTTCACTGCGACCGGTTTTTTCGCCCTGGGACTGGCCTTGCTTCTGGTCAAGACACTGTGGATTGATCACTTCAACACCCCGCTGCGCTTGGCGAATCTTGAGGATAACCATTTGCGTCGTGTGGATGTTCCGCTGGACGTGACCTTCGACGGGCAGTTTCGACTCCTCGGCCACGACGCCTTGCCGACGACGCTGGCGGCAGATGCGCCTCTGGATGTGTGGACGTATTGGCAGGATACCGTCCCCGGCGGAACAGAGTATGGCGTGGGGATGGCACTCCAGGATGCCTACGGTGTCGCCTGGAACACGGCCACACCCTGGCCGCCCCCCTGGTATCGTGAGCCGCCCGCGACCTATACCTGGCCCGCCGATCGGTACGCCGCCATCGCGCAACGGTACGAGCTGTGGTCTGGAACGCCGCCGGGCGTCTACACACTGACGTTGAGCGTCTTCGAGCCGGCATCCGCGTTCACTTACATAGCCCAAGATGCCACCGGACAGAGTCTGGGCACCGAGTTGACGCTGGGGACGGTGCGCATCACGCCGCCGCGCCGGCGGACCCAAGACGCGGCGACGCGCTTCAGCGTCAACAGTGACGCCGTCTGGGGACCGCTGCGGCTGATAGGCTACGATGTGGATCGGGAGATGGCGGCGCCCGGCGCGCTCATCCTGCTCACCTTCTTGTGGCAAGCCGACAGCGCGCCGCCGCTAGACTGTTCCGCGCAGGTGCAGCTTGTATCGGAGAGCGGCGCCATCGCCACTGAATTCACCTTGCCGCCGGTCCGTGCCGACTTCCCGACGACGCGCTGGCAGGCCGGCGACGTCTGGCGTGGACGGCATCTCGTGCGACTGCCCGCCACGCTCGACAGCGGGCGCTACCGCTGGACGGTGTCCGCCTGCCCGGAACTCAAGGCCACAGCCGCTTCCTCTCCATTGGCGTTTCTCGATGTGGAGGCCCCGCCGCGCCGTTGGGATGTGCCTCCCCTGGACATCATCACCAACGTGCCATTGGGCACAGAAGCCACGTTGTTGGGCGTGCAGGGCGCACCGGACGCGGTCCATCCCGGCGATACCTTTTCCCTCACATTGGTCTGGCGTGCGGACGCCGTCATGGCCGAAAGCTACCGGGTCTTCGTCCACCTGAGCAGGCCGGACGGCGCACTCGTGGCGCAATCCGATGGCGAGCCGGCGGAGTGGTATCGTCCCACCACCGGCTGGGTGCCCGGCGAGATCGTGCTGGATCCACGGGTGTTGGAGCTTCCCGTTGACCTGCCGCCGGGCGTCTATCGCCTTCAGGCGGGATTGTACACCTTGAAGGAGGGCCGCCTGCGCACAGCGGACGGTGCAGATGCCATCCCTCTGGGAGAAATTATCGTTCAGTGATGGTGACGCACTAGGGAAAACTGCTATGCCGACCTGGCCGGTTTTTTGCAGTCGGTCAGGTCTGGCGCAAACTCACCCTAATCCTGAGACGCACCCATGTAAACCCGCCCATTGGCGCTTTGCCGCTTCTGCACTATGATTGTCTGTAACTATTCAGCCACCCTTGCCAGGTGGCGAACGGGACTTTGGGGAGGGCACATAATAGGTGACCCCTTCGGCAGGTGCTGACCCTCTCATTCCCCAACCCCCTTCTCCCCCGCCAGCGGGGAAGAAGGGGGCAAAAGGGGGGTGTGGCGGGCGGCGAAGCCGCCCGCCACACCCCCCAAAAAATCCCCCTTCCTGGGGGGAAGGGGGAAGGGGCTGATAGAAACACGCATATCTTGTCATACAGAAGCACCTGGCCTACCAAAGT